>CAMDBH010000032.1 GCA_945889325.1 Klebsiella pneumoniae | reverse complement strand
TTCAACGCGATGTCGCGCCTTTAGGCGCAACGAGCTCGTACCGGTTGCCAAAGGAGTGGGGAGTCCAGAGGGGCGAACCATAGCGGCTAAGCACGGAATCAAAGAGCTTTGGTTCGCCCCTTTGGATCCTCACGCGCACCGCGCGTGGCCGCGCGCAGCGCAATCGCAGTGGCACGGAGTGCCAAAACCGCCGGAGGCAAAAGCAATGCGCAGCTAAAAGCCACCTGCCTGCAAGGCAAGCCGCCCAGCGCAGCGCTAAGGCTCTGCTCCGGGCTCCAAACTCCCCTCCTTCAAAACCCCCTTATCGATCATCCAAACATGCCCTTTTCCATCGACCAGCAACTGCGAATTCGCTTTGCCCTCATGAAACTGCATTTGGTGTCGCCCCAATTCCTCCAACAATTTGCTAATAAAACTCTGCTGTTTGACAGGCGTCCATGTTTCAAACGCGTTGGGCACATGAAAGCGCGACATCTCGTGTTTCAGACCGCTGTCCTGCCAATCTTCGGCCAAATCCGTGGCACCCTTGGATAATTGCACATAGGTACCCGGCGCTTCGACCAAACGGCGCTGGGTGGGCAGCCAATCTTCCAAGTCGCGGCTGGACTGCGCATCAAACCAGGGTATCCGATGGCCATTTTGCACAATGCGCAATTGCGGCGTGGTAATTTCCGGCACATCTTTGAGCGCCATGGTCCAGCTAAAAGTGTTCCCCGGCAGCACCGCGGCAAAGGTCTGGTTGGGCGTTAGTAGATGTTCATCAATCCAGTACTGCACAACGAATTGGCTCGCGCGCTGGCCGATGAAGCGCGCAGTACCGCCGCATCGCAGTGTAAAGTCGTGTTCGCGGTGGCAATTTAGGCTTTCGACGGAAACCTCGGCATCGCGGCGGTCCAACAACACGCGGTCGCCCGCGCGCGCTTGGCGCACCAACTTGCCGAGATCCGGCCACCAGGTTGCCTGCGCCGCGTGATCAGAATTCTTCCAACGCAGTTCCAGCTGAACCTGCGGATCGCGTGTGATTGTCGCAAGCTGTGTCTGAACTTTGTCGAGCAGCACTAACAACAGCACGGGCTGGTCACTGGGCACATTGCCACCCCAGATTTGCAAAGTCTCGCCGCGATCTTTGACGACAACGGTTGAATCTTCGCCGAGTAACGCGCGCAAAACGCTGACAAGATTGCCAAAAACTGGATTCCAGCGCTTGGGCACTTGCCGCGTATCGATGGTCACGGGTTGCAAGGCCGGCGCAACTAGACAAACATCCATTTCGTCATCGCCGGTAATTTTTTCATCGCCGTCCGTGTCGTGGGCGAGCAGGGCCGCCAGCACGCCGCCGGGCAACGGCACCGCGGCGTACCAGCGCGCCGGGCCCATCGTCACCAGCGATTTCCAAGTGTTGTCCTCCAACGCCAGCAGAGCAGCTTGGCCGTTTGTGGCAGGCCGAACCGCAAATGCGCCATCGGAATTGGGCAGTTGCATGTCACCCACCTGTGCATCGGCGCCACTTGCGCGAACCGCTGGGGCAAAAGCTGGCGCTGGCGTTTCGGCCGCTTCGACTGTCGTCGTTCCTGTTGCCAAATCCAGAGCCACACGTCGCCAGTGCTTCGACAGTCCGGAGTCGCGTTCCGCGAACAGCAGCTTGTGTTGGCGCGATTGCCAAGAGAGCTGCGCACGGGCGGCGCCGGGCAGGGCAAAGCACCTGTAACCTTGTTGCAAAGCATCGGCCACAGCCGCGGTCGGCAAGGCCTCTTCCGTATTGAGCAGAACGCGAGGCCGCTGTGCCCTTTCCTCGGCGCCGCTTTCTTCTGGATTTGAAACGGGTTTGACCTCCTGCCGCTTGCAGGCGGTCCCAAGAACAACAAACAACATGGCAATGCGCGCAACGGACACGGATTTCCTCCAACGCAAAAAATCTTTAGGTAGACTGAATCAGCTCTTGCAGACGATCTAGGCCGAGGCGAACGGTTTCAATGTCGGGCCCGAATGAAATCCGCACGTAGTGTTTGAGGCGTGAGGGAATATGGCTGCGGCGCTTGCCGGGATTGACATCAAAAAATTCACCTGGAACAACAATAACTTGCCTTTGTAGCGCCGCGCGAAAAAATGCATCGCCATCGCGCAAGGCAGGCCGCAGCGCCGACAAATTGGCGAAACAATAGAAGGCGCCCAACGGCACTGCGTCAAGGCCGATGCCCATCTGGCCCAAGCGCCGCAGCATCAGATCGCGTTTGGCCGCAAACGTCGTTTGAATCGCCGATGCTTCCTGATTGGCGGCGTCGACTTGCAGCAACGGCAAGGCCGCAGTTTGGGTCAGATGAGATGGGCCGCCGTCCAGAAAACTGCCAGCGGAGGTAAGACGTTCGATGACGTCTTTGGGGCCGACGGTCCACGACAAACGCCACCCGGGGTAGCGCCAATTTTTTGTCAATCCGTCAATGAGAATCACCGGATCGGCGTTGACATCTTCCACATAGCGTGCGGCGCTCGCGGCTGGTGCATCGGAGCCTGCCGCGGCGTCGTATAGATAATGACTGTAGAATTCGTCAAAGATCAGCGCGCACGACAACTGCCGCGCCGTCTCAACCCACGTGCGCATTGTGTGGCCGCGGATGACCTGCCCGGTCGGATTGCTGGGATTTGACAGCAAAATGGCCGACAAACCTTTGCCGACGATTTCGGCACGCAAGCGCTGCGGCGTCAGCACGAAGCCCTCATCGGCATTGAGCACGATGGGAATCGGCACAAAGGCTTTGAAAATATCTAGCAATTCTTCGTAGGCAGTGTAGTCCGGCAGCAAGTGCCCCAAGTGCACGTTGCCTAGCGTGGCGGCGATGCGCGTCAATGCGACGCGCCCACCAGCACTAATCGCCACATTTTCAGCGGTGTACTGTGAAGGCAAACCTTTGCGAAAACGCGCGTTGTACAAATCGGCGACGGCTTGGCGCAATTCGGGTACGCCGGCGACAGGCGCGTATTCGTGGTTGCTGGGATCGATTTCGATCGCGCCGATGCGCGGGCAACTGCCGGGAAGTAAACCGGTCTCTGGTGCACCTTGGCCCAAATTGGCCCAATCGGCCTTGCCATAGGCAAAGCCATGCTGCGCGGCCTCTGCCATCACGTAAATCACGCCTGTGCGCGGCACCGAGCGAAATATCGCGTGATCGTCGGCGTGACCGAACAATGTCATGGGCTATCTTTTCCCTTGTGCCGGCGTTGCCAACTCAAGCCGCCGCTGCAGCATGCCGTGGCACGGGCGTCCAACCGGAGGTGTCTTGGAACAAGCGCTTGCAGGTGATCGTCTGCGCGTCGTCCAACGCGAACCGATGGTATTTATTCGCTGGCACGATGATCAGGTCGCCCGCCGTCACATGCACGCGCATCCAGCGATCGCCGGCATCGCGCAGGTCAAAAATGCCAGCGCCAGCCACGACAAAGCGAATTTCCTCATCCGTGTGCAGGTGTTCGTCGTAAAATTTCTCCGTCAGCGCCTGCAAGTTGGGCGTGGTTTCGCCCAGAAAGATCTGATCCATCTCAACGTAACCGCGCTCATCGCGAATCTTTTGCAGCGGTTCGGCCCATTGGGCCTCCGTGGTCGGCATCTGCCAGTGCAAAATTCCTTCCGCGGCCAGGTGCGCAGGACTCAGAGTCTGGCTGGGATCATCTAATAAATATGCGTGCATGTGGGTTCCTTTGGCAGTGGGTTGGGCGCGATCAGGCCGCGTTTTTGCAGCTTTGCGACGCCGGTTCGGCGTCGGGCTGGCTTGAATCATGCTTGAGGTGATCGATGCCGCCAGCGTGCATGCGAACAACGGCAGCGCAGAGATAATTCAAGCATTCTGCTTGAGTTTTTGCTTGCACGGTGTCTTTGCCCCAAATGTAAACGCCGTGGTTGCGCACGATGACCGCATTGGCCTTCGGAAACGCCAACACCGCGCCTTCCAAGCGATCTTTCAATTCGTGTTCCAGCGCTGTGTTGTCGATGACCGGAATCTCGTGCACATCAAAATAGCCTACACCTTCCAAGCCTTTCATCATTTCCAGCCGCGTCAGGCGCAACGGCTGGCCGGGCTTGACCAACATCGACGCCAGCACAACGTCCAGGCTGTGCGAATGCAGCACCGCGCCGGCATTGCGGTGGGTGAAGGCCGCCATAAACAGCGGCGCGCACGCGGTCAGCTTTTGGCCATTTTCCGGCGGACGCGTCACGCGGCCTTGGCGATCGAGTTCAAAAATATCCGCGGGTTGCAAACGCTCCTTTTCCACACCGGAAGGCGCCATAAAAATCGTGTCGCCTTCGCGGATGCTGATGCCGCCGCCGGTACCGCTGGCCCAACCGAGCGACCAGAACAACCGGCACAATTCGCAAATTTTTTCACGTACTTCGCTGTTGGTCATCGCTACTCTCGCGCGCAATCTTGGCGGCACCTCCGCTGGCGCGCCGCCCGCATGCGAACACTGCGGCGCGATTCGGTCAAGGTGGGCAACGAAACTAATTGAAGATATGAACTATTTGTTGGAAGGCGCCGCTCCAGAATTCGTCAAAGTGGCGCGACTTTGACCCGAACGAATCAACCAATCAGAGAACTCGAGTTGTTCAACCGCGCCGGCCGCCACGGTTGCGCAAGCCGCTAGGGGCACTGCGTTTTCACTTCGCCGATCGATGCACAATCTTGCGGCGGCTGCGTCTTGTGGTGGCGCCAAATAGTGTGTGGCATCGACCGCCGCGCCACTGCGAAACGCCACGGTATGGGGCGCCGGATCGAGCAAGTTGTGGCCGAGAAAATCGCGGTTCATCGCAGAAATGCCAAGTAAATGCAGCAGTGTAGGGGCGATGTCCAAGTTTCCGGCCGGCCCGACAATCTGCTGACGAACGCGTGCGTTGGGCAAGCGTATCGACAGCGGCACGCGCCGCGACCAGTCCAGCACCCGCAGTTCATTGCCGTCGATGGGACCAAAAACTTGTTCTGTCGCAGCCTTATCCGTGACCGGACCCTTGTCGTGATCGCCAAACACCACGATCACGCTTGAGTCCAACAGGCCAGCCTGGCGCAAACCGGCAATAAAAATACCGACTTGTTCATCGACGTAGTGCACCGCCTGCAAATAGTCACCGACGGGTTGCGCATCGAGGGCACCGAGCTCCAGCGTGCGCATGGCCTTGGGCAGTTGGAAAGGGTGATGGCTGGAAAGCGTCACGATATGCGCGAAAAAAGGGGCTTTTTGCCGCTTTAGGTCCGCAAGCACTTGCCGCAAAAATGATCCGTCGCTCAATCCATAAGCGGCTTGATCGTCAGCAACAAAGTCGGTTTTCGCCACAAAGCGCTCAATCCCAAGGCGCGGATACGTTTTCAATCGGTTCCAAAATGCTGAATCGTTGGCGTGGTAGGCCACCGTTTGGTAGCCGTTTTGCTGCAGGATCGCTGGGAGACACTGCTGCTGGAACTGCGCAAAACGAAAGAAAACCGAGCCCACCGCCAGTGGTTGCAAACCGCAAAGCGTGGTCCACTCAGCGTCAGATGTCCGTCCCTGGGCAGTTTGGTGATAAAAATCATGAACATAGATACTTTCGTCGGCGAGCATGTTCAAATTGGGCGTGATCGCCTGGCCCTGCACGTTCAGCCCGATCAGGTGGGCCTGAAAAGCTTCAAGTTGCAGATGGATGACGTTTTTACTGCGCGCGACGGCGTGTAACGCCAACCGTGGACCTTGGGCGCGCTCCACGTCCAATTGTGCATAGATTGCTCGGGCTTCAGCGAATTTTTGCGGCGACGGCGCCGGACGCGGCCCGACGTGATCCCAGGCGAAACGCAGGCAATCTTGGGCATGAAAAAACGGCAAACCGTTGACGCGCACAAAGTACGGCTGCGACCAAATATCGACGTAAAGACCTGCACCGAATCGAGAAATGCGCGTGTACACGGCCTGACTGAGCGTCAAGACGCCCAAGGCCATCAGGCAAGCGAACACTTGCGTGCGGCTGCGCAGTGGGTTCAGGGCTGGCGCGGGGGCGGGACGCAACCACCAAGCCAAAGGAATTACAAGGCAATCTAGGAAAAATATCACGTCTACCGGCTGCATGACCGCCGCGATGCTGTGGCGAATGCCGAGCGCGTTGCCCGCCGACACCCAGAGCGACACGCACAAAACATCTGAAAAATAGCGCATATACCAGAGGTCGCCGATCGCAAGCGCGCTCAGCAGCACGTCGACAAGCAGCAAGATCGGCCGCCGCAAGGGCGGCTTGAGCAGAACCAGCCAACCCGTGCACAGCAGGATGGTAGCTAGGTCAGTTTTCCATTGCTGAATCGAGCCTTCACTCAGCCCTGCGACGGCGGGGAACACGGCAGCTTTGAGAAAAAGCAGCGAAAGCACCGCAAAGACGTCGGCTTGATCGGCGAATATGCGACGCAACGTCCTAAAATAACGTGGTTTTTCTGAAACGTCGCCCTCTAAGCCACTGTGGAAATCTCTAAGCCACTGTGTCAATCTCTAAGCCAGTAGGTCAATCATTTAGGCAACCAGCACGCCGAGCCGGGCCGAAAAATTCCACGGATCGAGTTGGAGTACGCGCCGCCACATCGCTTGGGCGCCGCAGCGATCGCCCACGCGGGCCAAGCGGCGCGCTTCGGCCAAATAGGTCGCGAATTCAAAATCCTGAGCGGCGCCGTGCTGCTCAAAACCAGCGCGGTGGTGGTGCAGCAAAGCTTCGCGCGAGCGCACGATGCGGTCGCTGCCGCCGGCCATGGTTGCCGTCCAACTCTGCGGATGAATCCGATAGCAATACAGGGGTTCGGCCAAGTAGGCGCCGCGAAACCCACCTTCAACCAAGCTGAGCCAGAAGTCGTAATCTTCATTGCCGATGGTGAAATCGGCGTGATATCCGCGGGTCTTTTCCCATGCGGAGCGGCGGAAGAGAGAGCCGCCGCCGATGTATTGTTCGCGGTATAACCGCTTTAGATCAAAGGGTTTGGATTTGAGCCTGCCGTCGCGCACGCCAAACAGCCGGTACAGGGCGCCGTCGCGCACGCCGAACCAGCGATAATCCGTATACACAACACCGATATCGCGTTCTCCGAGCAACAGCGGGATCGTCCGAGCAAAATAATCTGGCTCTAACTTGTCGTCTGCATCCAAATTCAAAATCGCTTCGGTGTTGCAGCGCTCAATGCCGACATTGCGCACCAATGCGCGTCCCAAATTATGTGGCAGATGAATGACTTCCACACGATCGTCGGCAAAGCTGTCGCAGATCGCCGGCGTTTGGCCGTCGGTTGAAGCGTCGTTTAGCACGATCGCGCGCCACGTCTGCACCGTCTGCGCGCGCAGACTTTGCAGGCAATCCGCGAGGAACGGGCCTTGGTTGTAACACGGGATGACCGCCGTGACGGTGGGCGTCATGCAGAATCCTTGGCGCGATCTAGACGCGGCGTCGAATATAACTTGCTCATTATCTTGCTATTTTTCCATGCTGGCGGTGGTTGTTCCGCGCCAATTCCAAACGACGTAAGCGCATGACGCGTGCAGACCGCCACACGCGAGCGATTGCACGGTCAATTCTAACAAAGACTGAGCCGCATGATAATGGCTGAGCGGCTGTGAAATGGATCTTTCACAGCCACTGAGCCGTCAACGAGGGGAGTCGGTTGCATTTACGGCTCACAACTACGCAAGACAACTGCGATTTGCTCCGGATGCAGCGGTGCGTTGCCAAGGACCTGAGCCAAATAGCAGCCAGGGGTTTTCACCTGTAGCGCCAATTGCTTGAGCACGCGATCGCGAGGCGCCGCGACTTGGCCCAGCCAGCGTCCCGGTGCCGATGTCTGCAGAGAGACACCGATCGGCAAATCCGGCAACATCGCAGGGCCAATCGCCGTAAACCGCCACGCCTGCAGCGCAATCGCGCCGTCCTGTGCCGTGAATTCCAGTTCGAACGGACCGCTCAGCAACAACTGGTGATCGGCGGCCACGCGCCGCAGTTTTGACTCGATTTGGTCGAGCGTTAACGTGCCGATTTCGCCGCGCAGACGCAACGACAACGCTTGGGCGACCGGCGGTTTGTCCACCGCCTGCCACGCCCAATTGCCGTAAGATGTCACAACATTCCATACCATCGGCGCGCTGCGCATCAAATGTGCGGACACGCGATCGGCCGCCATTTCGACCAACTTGTCACCCCCATCGCTGCGCAATTCGACGCGCAAATGCAGCGCCGTGTTGGCCAGTCGCATACTCGCCCCACCGTCGGCTGCCGAACGCAACGACTCAACTTGCCAAGGGATTTTCTCCCAACTTTTTTCGGTCGCCAGCGCACACAGCGCCATAAGCAGGCCGTAGTGCGCGTTGTCCTGATCCGAGCAAACCGCGTCGGTCGCACCGGCGCGAACGCGACAGCCTTGATCGTCAAAGACGATTTTCATGTCCAGCGCGGGGACGTCGATCTGCCCCCCTTGGCCTGAAAGCTGCACCTCCAGTTGCCGCCGCCCGCTGCCCGCGTCGCCGTCGCCTGCAAGTTCCAGCCAATGCATATGTTTCGCTAGCGGCAAGCCCTTGTGAAGCTGCGCCCGCACCCGCTGCAGCACCGCGCCGGCGTCGCGCAAACCTAGAATTGGCACCGCACGCTGATCCGGCTTTAGCGATTTAGTTCCCAGCATTTGGGCCGTTGGCGCTTCGGCGAGGGCGACGCCGGAAGCCTGCGCGTTCGCTACTGCCTGCGTCGGCGTCGCTGGCAAATCGGCAACGGAAGCAGCGCCCTTCGCGGCACGCTCCTGCGATTTTGCAGCCGGCGCGGTCGCACCGCGGCAACCGAACGTGGCGACGGCGACGTTGCACAAGAGCCAAATTGTTCCAAAGTGCCGCATCAATGCCTCGGTGGCTACCGTAGCAGTGTCGGCGCGGTCGCGGCAACGGTTGGAGCGCTAGGCGCTTCCGTGCTACCCTCGCGGCGGTCATTCCAGTGCTGTGTGTCAAATAATTAATAATTACATGTATTTGTCCGGAGTTTTCCATGCCCGAGTCTACAAAGCCAGCCGCTGAATTTGCCGACAACAGCCTGATTCCTAAGAATTATGACTTTGTCGCCGTCGAGCCGCGCTGGGTGCAGGCTTGGTCCGACGCAAAAATTTATGAATACAACGCGCAAAGTCCCGCCGCGCGCGCGGGAAAAACCTACGCAGTGGATACGCCGCCGCCCTACGTGAGCGCGGCGCATCTTCACGTTGGGCACGCGATGAGCTACTCGCAGGCGGAATTCGTGGTGCGTTTCAAGCGCATGCGCGGGTACGAAATTTTTTACCCCATGGGCTTCGACGACAACGGTTTGCCAACCGAGCGCTACGTCGAGCAGACGCATAAAGTCAACAAAAGCAAGATCACGCGCCAAGAGTTTGTCGACCTGTGCTTGGCGGAAACGCAGAAAGGCGCCCAAGTTTACAAAGATTTGTGGATGGCATTGGGGCTGTCGGTCGATTGGCGCATGACCTATTCGACGATCCAACCCCGCGCGGTCCGCCATGCGCAGCAGAGTTTTTTAGATCTGGTGCAAAAAGGCCGACTTGAGCGAAGGGAGGACCCGATTCTGTGGTGTCCGACCTGCGCAACCGCGTTGGCCCAAGCGGACGTCGAGGCGGGGGATGAACAAAATCGTCCGATGCACGCAGTGCGTTTCCCCGTTGATCCGAGCACTTCGACCGATGTGAGCGAGGGCGTGATCGAAACCACGCGGCCAGAACTGGTGACGGCTTGCGTGGCGCTGGCGTGCCATCCCGATGATAAGCGCTACGGAGCGTTGAAGCATTTGCGTTTTCGCGTGCCTCTGACCGAATTCGGCGCGCCGCAAGGAGAATTCCGCACGATTCCGCTGATATTCGATGAAAGCGTCGATCCCGAATTCGGCAGCGGGCTGATGATGGTCTGCACATTTGGCGACACCGAGGATATCGCCAAATGGCGAACGCACCAGCTTGAAACTTTTCTGATTATCGACGCCAACGGTCGGATGCAAACGCCGGAACTGCCGCACTTGCATGAAAAGCGCGTGCACATTGCGGCAAAAGGGTCCAACGTCTACAGCGAAGCTCGCCTTGCTGCCGTCGAGTTGCTTAAGCAGCACGCCTACTTGCTTGGGGTCAAGGACAATCAAAGTCGGGCGAGCCTACACGAGCGATGCTCGACCCCGGTTGAAATTCAGGTGGCGCCGCAGTGGTTTATCCGCGTGCTGGACCTGAAGGAGCCGCTGCTGGCGCGCGGGCGCCAACTGCGTTGGTATCCAGAATTCATGCGTGAACGGTACGAGCAGTGGGTGGAAAACCTGCGCTGGGATTGGAATATTTCGCGTCAGCGCTTTTATGGCGTGCCGTTTCCGTTGTGGTTTTGCAACGCGTGCAACACGCCAAATTTTGCGCAGTTGGCAGAACTGCCGGTCGATCCGCTGATGACGGCCTGTCCGCGCCCGTGCAGTGCCTGTCATGGCACTGACTTGCGTCCTGAAGCGGATGTCATGGACACGTGGATGACGTCGAGTTTGACGCCGTTTATCAACGCCAACTGGGCGATGTGGCAGGATTCTCTGCAGGGGGAACAGCCCGTTGCCAATCAACCGCGGCCCGAAATTTATCCCGCGGGCGTCAGAGTTCAAGCCCATGAAATTATAAGAACGTGGCTGTTTTATACCGTCGCAAAGTCGCACCTGCATACCGATTCCTTGCCCTGGCGCGACGTGATGATTTCCGGTTGGGGATTGGACAAACACGGCAAAAAGATGTCCAAACGCGCCGGTAATTTTGTTGACCCGGCTGAAATTATTAATAAATACTCAGCGGATTCACTCCGTTACTGGGCCGCCGGTGCCAATCTCGGCAACGACTTGCGCTTCTTGGAAGACGACGTCAAAGGCGGCAAAAGGCTGTTGACGAAACTGTGGAATGCGACGCGCTTTGCGCTGCAATATGTGCCGCAAATGCCAGATATTTCATTGGAAAACCCAACAGCGGCCGACTTATGGATCCGCAGTCGCTTGGTCGAAACCGTTCAGCAAGCGACCGCTGCCTTTGAAGCCTACGAGTATTCCAAGGCAGTTCGTGCAGTTGAAGCATTCTTTTGGAAGGATTGGTGCGACAATTACCTTGAGATCGTCAAAGAACGTTTTCGCCCGGAAAGTCGTTTCTCAGCGGGGCAAATTGCGGCCGGCCAAATCACGCTGGTGCAGACCACCTACGCGCTTGTGCGGCTGTTTGCGCCGATTTTACCGTTTATTAGTGAGGAGTTGTATCAGATCGCGGTCAAGCCGCACCTCGGTGAAAGCGCACCTGCCAGCGTGCACACCGCGCCGTGGCCACACGACGAACGCGCAAACGCAGTCGACGTTTTTTCCGGCGTCCGGTCAGAACTTTCTGAAAAAGCGGGGGATTTGCTGATAACATTGGTTGCTGCAGTGCGGACCGCTCGTACGGCGCAAAAGCTCGGCGGTGGACGGCCATTGTCGACGATCCATCTGCGGGCGACTGCTGTTCAACAAACTGAAATAGAACCGATTTGTCTGGATTGGCTTGCTGCATCGCGCGCCGAAACGCTGGTTGTTGGCGGCGAAGCGGACCAATGGCTCGATGTTGCTGCGACGGGCATGCAGCTTGCGATCGTTGCCATCGCAGATGCTTCCGCCTGATACATTTTAGGAAAATGCCCCAGCAATGCCGCAGCTCACGCCCGCCAGCATCAGCGCGTGGGCGACGCGCGTGCGCAATTGTGGCGGATCTTCAGAGCGCGTTTGCATCCACAGCCAGATCGGCCAAGCCAGCAAGACCCAAAGTGTTTGCAAGAAATCCAGACCAAGACCGAAGCTGACCAGAGGGTAGATCAAGTTGTCCATGCCCGCGGTGAATTTTTGCAGCCCCGCGCCAAAACCGAGGCCGTGGATTACGCCAAAACCGCCTGCGATCAGCGCGACTTGCCACACGGCAGCTTGCGCGATGCGCCGACCCCGCCAAGCGGAAAAGGCAATTGTTGCGCCAATGAGCGCGTCGAGCAGTGGCAGCGGCGGCCAGTGAAACCACAGCGCCACGACCATCGAGGTCAGATGGCCCAGCGAAAAGCCACTGACAGCCAGCACAAGGGAGCGAAGGTTGGCGGCGGCGAGCACCAAAGTCAGCAGAAATAAAAGGTGATCTGCTCCAAACATCAAATGCAGAGCGCCTTCCTTGGCCCACGCCAGCAAAAGCGTCAGCGGCGGCGGCTGCCAATAGTCCGAGCGACGCGAAGCCTCGACGTCGCGCATATTCATGAAATCAGTTGGCAATATGCCGGATACGCTGTCTTTGAGCGCCTGCTTGCTGCCGGTTGTCGCGCCCATGCGCGGGGCCGCGGCGCTGGCGAGGGGGATGTAGATGCTTTCCGTGTGTGGCGGCAAAAGTGTGCGAATCGGCGGTTGTCCGTCCACGAACACGGCGATGTACAATGTGGTGCGGGTCTTGCTTGCGGAATAATCGACGCGCGACAAGTGGATTTCGTTTTGAACACTTGGGCATTGCAAATGAAAGTTGACGCTAACAAATGCGCCATTTTGCAGTTCGCGGTACCCGACGTCGCCCTCAGATCGTTGGTCAGCGCCGAGCGTCACAACAGTGCAGGGCGCGAACGCAAATGCGCGGCCGATCTGGCGGGTTAGTTCTTCTCGGTTGGCCATGTCGGCCATGCCGAGTTCCTTGGCAATGCGTTGAAACGATTCCACATGAGACTTTTGAAAAATAGCGGTCCATTCAAAGCTTTGTCGATCGCGCGTGCGCAGTTCGAGGACCGCGTTCGAGCGGATCTCATCGATGGCGTGGGCGCTCGCTTGGTGGGCCCAAGCCTGTGAAAGCAGCAAGAATAGAAGCAAAATGCGCAACTGCATGGCATGACGATCGCAGAATTGCGCGCAGGGAACAACCGCAGACCACGGGGAGTTCACAACGCAGCGAAACCCTGTGTGATTTTCGCTAACGATTGACAGGCACGCGGTGCAGCGCGGAAGATTCAGGCGTGGGCAGTGCGAAGGAGTTCGACGATGTGGCGCCTTAAAGTGTTGATGGTTTTGACTTCTGTCTCGCTCGGCGCTTGCGCGGCGACCAGCCGTCAGGTAGCCCAAACCGAACCGGTCCAAACTGCCGAGCCGGAGGAAGTGCCGTGCAGCGACGCACCGGCCCCCTCGACCACGGCACCAAGTAGTGGAAATACAAGCGAAGAATCGACAACGCCGCCGGCCGAGGAAAGCACGCCCGACGACGACTCGCCGCGCGAAGGCACCGGCCCCAATGGTGTGGACGGCGGCAACGACGAAGACGACGATCCGTAAGCCATTGCATTTCTGAAAAAATCCCCCGATTTTTCGGCCTGACTGGCGCGCTGCGGCCTTGCTCGCTACAATGCCCGCGGAGGCTGCGGATGTTGGTGAAAGGCAATTGGACTTGGCTGGTAGTGTGCGCGCTCGGCCTGGGCGCGTGCGCTGGGCAACCGGCGGAAACGGATGCGTTTGTTTTGCCGCCCGGCAACGATATCGGCGCAAAATTTGAAACGAGTGCGTCCGACAACGGTGGCGTGCCCGACACCGTCAAAACCGAGTCGGACGTCCAAATTATTGATACGGAAAGCGATGTTCCAGCCGCCGCCGATGAAGCCTCCGCGGACGTGGGCGTTGATGCGGCGAGCGTCGACACTGGACCCGCACCCGTAACGTCGTGTAAGGGGCACTGCTTTCTAGTTTTGGAAGACAATCCATGCAGTTGCAACCAAGGCTGCATCGCTCAGGGCAATTGCTGCCTAGATTTTGAATCGACGTGCAAATGCGCAACCGTTGAGAGTTGCAACGACCAAAGTGATTGCACCAGCGACAGTTGCGTCAACGGCTATTGCAAAAACATCCCGACCGGCGGCTCTTGCTGCGGCAACGACAGCGAGTGCACAGGGGGCAATGCCTGCAAAACAGCCAAATGTCTCAACGGCATCTGCGGTTTGGTTGAGAAGCCCTGCGACGACGGCTTTAGCTGCACGACCGATTTTTGCGACGTCGCCACGGGCAATTGCGCCCACGGCAATTTGAGCGGGACTTGTTTTATTGATGGTGCGTGTCGCAAAGCAGGAGACGTAGATCCGTCCAGCGCTGGGTGTGCTTCATGCGATCCGGCAAAAGATACGAAGGGTTGGAGCCTGAAGCCTGCGACCTGTTCGATCGACGGCAAGTGCATCAAGTCGGGCGAAGTCAGCCCTGCCGCCACCTGCGCCGTGTGCGATTCGACCAAAGCGACCGACAAATGGAGCGTAAAATCAGGCAACTGTTTCATTAGCGACAAGTGTTTTGCCAACGGCGCGCCCAATCCGGACAAACCGGAATGTGAGATCTGCGACGCCGGCGCGTCGCCGTCAAATTGGAGCGGCAAACCAGGCCTTTGCGCCATCGATGGCAAGTGTTATCCAGCGGATACACCAAATCCCGCTTCACCCGATTGCTCCGTTTGCGATCCGACGAAGAGCAAAAGCGCTTGGTCGGTCAAAAATGGCTTCTGTTCGCTGGAGGGCAAATGCGTGGCCGACGGCAAGGCGGCCGACGGCAGTTTTGGCTGCAAAATTTGCGATGCGAAAAAGCCTGACGCGTGGGTGTTCAAGACCGGAAACACCTGTGATGATGGGCTATTTTGCACAAGCGCCACCAAATGCGACGCCACGGGGGCCTGCGTGGGCAACAAAGTGCCCAATTGCTGCACCGAAGATGCCAGCTGCGTCAATTTACCTTCAAAACCAGAGTCTTGTCAGAAAAATGTTTGCAACAAGTCCAGCGGCAAATGCGAGATCGCTGAAGTGGCCAATTGCTGCGCCGGCGGCGTGTGTTGCGATATCGCAGCGGGCACTTACAAGCCACAAAAAACCGTGTGCAACAACAGCATGGCGTTGGGCCTGGAGTACCAATGCAACGGCCAAGCCGTTGAAAAGCGTTCGCTTTACCCGGGCTGCACCGGCGCAAGTCCGTCCAAGTGCTCAGGCGACGCGGTCAACCTTGGCTATGGCAGCTGGCTGCCTACTGGCAAGGTCTGCAAGCCCGACGGCGATCCGCCGACGGTCTGTACGCTGAAATCCGCTGACATCCCGCCCGATTGCGCGCCGAAATAGTTAGGCGTCGGCCGCCCAGCAACAGATCGGACAGTTGCCGGCGTCGTGGCCGCGGGCAGGGCAGTATTCGCGGCCGAAGTAGATGATCTGCAAGTGTAGTAGATTCCAAGTATTTTCTGGAAATATCGCCTTAAGGTCGCGTTCGGTCTCCACGACATTGCGCCCGGCCGACAAGCCCCAGCGTTGGGCCAACCGGTGAATGTGCGTATCGACTGGAAACGCCGCCTGACCAAAAGCCTGTGATACCACAACGGAAGCCGTTTTGTGCCCAACGCCCGGCAGCGTCTCCAACTGCGCCATATCGGCCGGCACGGCGCCTTGATACTTTTCGCAGAGAATTTCCGAAAGCCGCTGGATCGCTTTGGCTTTTTGCGGCGATAGCCCGCAAGGTCGGATGATCTCCTGAATCGCTTGCACGGACTGCTGCGCCATTTTCTGCGGTGTATCAGCCAGCACAAATAGGCTTGGCGTCACGAGATTGACGCGTTTGTCCGTGCATTGCGCGCTCAAGAGCACAGCAACGAGCAACGTGAACGGGTCTTTGTGCTGCAGCGGGATCGGGGTTGTCGGGTAAAGTTTCGCCAAGATTTCACGAATCTTGTCGGCCTTCGCTTGTTTGTCCATCGGGTCAGTTTTTTGCTGCATTGTGGTCCTTCAGGTCGGCGCTCGATCAAAGTTGCGCTGTGGAAATCGCCGAAATCGAGAGTGGGACACCGCTTTCCTGTAGCAATTTGTCTCCGCCGAGAGATGAAAGACTACACGCGGATATAGACGATTTTTCGCCCGCGCGCGATCTGGCGCTTGCCGTTGCGCTCTGTTACAGTCCGGACGCGAAATTTGCTCGGGAGCGGCTGCATGCGAAACTTGTCCGTACACCATACCAAAATCAAACGATTCATGGCACTTGCCTGTACCGGCCTACTGGCTTCGGCTTGGGTCGCCGCTTCAGCGCTCGCGGCCGACGAGCCGGCGCCCGCGCCGCCCGCACCTGCGGCGCCACCCGCCGCGACCACGACCGACACGCAACCAACTGCGGCGCCGGCGGAAAAGCCCAAGGACGCCGAACCATGCGCGGAAAAAGGCGAAAAATCAGCCGGCAAACCCTGCGACAGCAAAGACGGCAAAGATTGCGGTGATCGCGGCGGCAAAGGTTGCGGCGACTGCGATGACGACGACGACGACTGCGATGGCAAAGGCTGCGGCGGCAAGGAATGCGATGGCAAAGGCGGCGGCAAGGAATGCGATGGCAAGGAATGTGCCGGTAAAGACTGCAAAGATTGTGCCCAACACCACGTCGCGGGTGGTCCCGGCGAGCGCCACCACGGCGATGGGCACGCCGGGGAAGGCCACGCTGGACCCGGCGGCGAACACCGCGGACCGCCTCCTGAAATGATGAAGCATTTGATGGGAGCGATGTTCAAGGAGATGCCGTTTCATCCTACGGCGCTCATTCAAATGCAGTACGCCGGATACACCGGCGCCAACAATTCCGTGGATCGCGGCGATCGCGCTGAACGCCCCGGATTTGCCATGAGCCGCGCGCTGTTTGGCGTGCGCGGCGAAATGGGCCGCCGCGTCGATTACGCGATTTCCGCCGACCTGACGCATGCGGGTAATCCCAATCAACCCAATGTGTTGTCGGAAGCTTGGCTGGGTTTGCACGCGTTGCGCACCATGGACATGCGTTTCGGCGCGCAAAAGGTGCCATTTTCGCGTTCGGCGATGCTCGGATCTGGCGATCAAGCGTTGGCTGCACGGGCTCTCTCGGTCGAAGCGATGGCGCCGATGCGTCAGGTCGGTTTCACGATGAACGGAGCCTACAAATTGCTGGGTCTCAAATGGCACATGGGTGCTTTCAACTCATGGGAACGCAATGCTAATTTTTTTGCTGGGGCGCGCGAGAATTCGGGCTTGAACGGCAACCGTTTTGGTGGCTTGAGTTTTGTCGGTCGTGTATCCGTGGAGCCCATGGGGGAAATGGGGCCGATGGTCGGCGATCATCGCGGTGGCGGGCTGCGTTTTTCCTTAGGCGGCGGCGCAGTTTACAACGACAGCGGCACCACAAGTTCCACTGCGATGGGGGCCGATGCCCACGTGAAATTCAAGGGCTTGCACTTGCTTCTCGAATGGATCCGCGACAGTGCCGGACCCAAAAGCGATCCGACCACGCCCGAGACGATTCCGGCCAAATTGACGCGGCAAACTGTCATCGCCGAACTGGGTTATGTGTGGTGGCGCTTCAACAGTGCCGTGCGCGCGGAATTAATCGATCCGAACACAACCGTGAAGGACAACCGCGATGAAACCGTGGTATCCGCCGCAATTGGCTATCAAATCAAGGGCAGTCGACTGCGCACGCAATTGCAGTTCGATCACCGCGCCGAAGCCGCGCTGCCAGCGGTGCTGAACGATACGCTGTTTTTGCAATTTCAGTTCAAACTCTGAGAGCACGCGGTGGCCATGGGGATGCAGCAAAAATATCAAGCGATTTGGCGGTTGCGCCAGTTGACCCTCGGGTTGCTGGGGGCGTTGGTGGCGTGCAATGGCAACGATAATCGTCTGTTGCAAGCCAAGCAAGCGTTGAGCCGTTACGATTTGGTCGGCGGCCCGGTGGCCTACGCCGATGTCAATGATTTTGTGCTGGAAAATGACAAAGTTCGTGTGGCAATTTTGGGCACAGAGCGTTCGTGGGGCCCAGGTATTTTTGGTGGCAGTCTGGTCGATGCCGACATTCGGCGCACGGACCCGCGGTATCCGGCCGGTTCGGGCCGCGATCGCTTTGCCGAGATATTTCCCTTTGCTAATCTGCTAGTTCCGGCACCGGTTGGTGCACAGGTCAAGGTTCAGAGCGACGGCAGCAATGGCACCGACGCCACCGTGCGCGTCGAGGGCAAAGGCGTATTCCTATTTGAGGGTCTGGGCATTTTGCGCCGGGACAAACCGATCCTTTCTGCGTTGTTTTCCGACGTTCAAACCGAAGTCAGTTTTCGCACGGACTACACACTGCATCCGGGCGAATCGTTTGTCACCATGAAAACATGGGTGATTTTGGACGCGGGGGCGCTCGACGCGTACAGCACGGTCGTCGGCAGCACCTGCGCCACCGCTAAAGATTGCGGCGACGGCCTAAGCGCGGGCATTGACTGTAAAATTGTTGGAGCGGACAAAAAACCCAGTTGCGTTTGCAAAAGCTTGAAAGATCAGAACTGCGACGCAGAAGTCTGCGACGGTGCCCACTTGGTCGACGGCAACGGCTGTCAGACCTGCGGCTGCAGCAAAATCGCGCCGATGCGCTACATGACGGGCGAGGAATCGGTGTTTGGCGTGATTTTGGGCGACAGTTCGCTCGACTATACGATTCCGCCCTACAAGATTGAGCCGGACAAGGCCAAGCGCGCTGGCGTGGGCGCGGGCGATTTCGTGTTTTTTGGCAACCAGAACGATATTTTTGTTCCCGGGCACGGCTTTGACGAAGAAAAACCGATTTGGGACGGCCTGTTCAGCGGTCGCGACCTTTTTGCCAAACCGTTGCAGTTTGATTTCGTCTCCGCCGCGGGGGGTGACGTCAGCTACGCCTATTTCAGCAAGAAACGCGATGCCAAAGATCCAGAACCACTGGTTATGGTTCCGGTATTCACTTCGGCGGCGACAGCCTTCATCACAGCGACTTTGCAATGTCACGCGGATTCGTCGGATGACAAGACCTGCAAAAGCGCGCGAGTCTTTGAATTTGAACGCTATTTGGCCATCGGCAACGGCGACATCGCCAGCGTTTCAGACATCGTGTTCGCCGCCCGCGGCACGCCAACAGGCACGGTGAAAGGCTTTGTGCGCTGGCAGCAGAGTGGCGCGCCGGCCGTCAATGCCAACATTTTTGTCCTGCGAAATCCGGATCCTACCAAGACATGGCAAGATCTGGATGCCGTGATTGAGGCCAACCGCGCCATCGATGGGTCGCCCGGCGTGCTCAACGCCGTGGACGCAGACGTTGGGTTGGATCTGCAGGAAGACGGCGATTTTTCACTGACTTTGCCAGCCGGCAAGTACGTGTTGGTGCCGATGGATGAACGCAAAGTGGTTCACGGCAAACCGATCGCGCTGGAAGTCACCGCTGGTGCCACCCAAATTGTCGCGCCGTCGCTGCCGACGCCCGCTTTGCTTCACTTGAGTGCGGTCGACGCGGCGGGGGCGGCGTTGCCGGCCAAAGCAACCGTCGTGCGCTTAGATGACAACAACTTGCCGCTGTATCGCGATGGCGGCAGGCGGCCGTATTTTGGTCAAGGGCGCTTGGGCATCGGCGTGCAAAGCTTGGGTTTTGCGATGGATGGGCGGTTTAACATCGCATTACCAGAGGGAAAATACCAGATCGTTGTGTCTCACGGCGTCGAGTACGGGATTTTCAACAAGAATTACCAGGTGCAGGCGGGCACGGATGTGTCGTTGCAGGCCCTTTTGAAACATGAAGTCGATACAACCGGTTGGGTAGGCACAGATTTTCACCTGCACGCTGAACCGTCTTTCGATTCAGGTATGCCGTTGGCGACGCGGGTGCAAACGATTGCCGCCGAGGGCGTGGACTACGTGGCGTCAACGGATCACGATGTGCTATCGAATTATTCGCCTCTTATCAAGATGTTGGGTGTGAGCGACTGGCTAAAGGCGGTCGTCGGTTCAGAAGTTTCAACCCTAGAAATTGGCCACTACATCGGCTTTCCATTGAAATATGACCAGTTGGATGTGCCTTCGCACGGATCAGTCGACTGGTACTGCAAGCCGTCGGCGGACATCGTCGGCGATATCTTGAGCAAATCCGGCTTTAGCGGTGGCGCAGACAAACCGACGACCATTGTGGCACATCCGCGCGACGGGTTTCTGGGGTGGGCGGCCCAAGGCGGGATTAACGCTTACAGTTTGACGCGAAAGCTGTCGAGCCTTGAAGAGGCCAGTCCCATTCTGCGCACGATCGCCTGCGACTTTGACGCGATGGAAATCTTCAACGGCAAGCGTTTTGACATGTTGCACAC
Organism: Klebsiella pneumoniae; assembly: GCA_945889325.1. Classification (GTDB taxonomy): domain Bacteria; phylum Myxococcota_A; class UBA9042; order UBA9042; family UBA9042; genus CAMDBH01. The sequence goes on along the minus strand of CAMDBH010000032.1, from coordinate 17,559 downwards.
GCCGACTTTGGGCGAAGCGATGATCTACGCGCGCTGCCTGACGCGCATCGATCGCAGCAAAAGTCGGCCAGAATTGGCCAAAGCTTGTCCTGAGTTAAACGATCCTTCCCTGACGGACCACCACCTGCAGGTCGCCGATTTGGCGTCTTGTCCGCCGGCAGAAGATTACCTCACATGCCAAATGCGCTACCGCACGGCGCTTGCGCGCCTCATCAGCAGTGAAATCTTGACACGAACGCCAGAAGAAACAACAGCTTGGCTTAACGATCCGATTCGCACTGCCTCGGATCCAGACAAGCAACTCGGCGTGGAAGAATCGCTGTGCAAATTTGACGCAAAGTCGGCCGAAAATGTCGACCAACCGCTTGAAACGATGGTTAAAAAGGCGGATCTAGATCGGCCATGCGTCAAAGTCGAGGGCGTGTTTGAAGACTACTTCAACTTCCTCGAACACGGCTTTATCAAAACCGTTGTCGGCGGCTCAGATAGCCACGGCTTCAAGTCAGAGCCGGGACTGCCGCGCACGTTTGTCCGCAGCGGTGCGCCGCGCGCGCTCGACGTCGACCCAGCGGAAATCAGTCGCAATTTGCGCGCAGGCCAGGCCGTCGCCAGCTACGGACCTTTTCTTGAGGTCGACGTCAACGGGGCCGGACCGGGCAGTCTCGCGCCCGCCACCGCCAACCCCGTACCGGTACACGTCAAAGTGCAAACGCCTAGCTGGTTCGGCATCGATCGCGTGGAAATCTACGTCAACGGCGCGATGGTCCAAGCCCACGACCGCGATGAATTAACCCAAGCCGCGTCCGCGATCGTCGACGTCGACACCGTTTACAATGTCACCTTGCCCGTTGGCCGCGATTCATGGATTGTGGTCGTAGTTTTGGGCTACAACGAGGACAAGTTGATGCGTCCTGTGTACTTGGACGTCCCGTTCGGCGAATTGCAGTTGCCGCGGGTGGCCGCGTTGGCGTTTAGCAATATTCCGGTTGTAAACGCGGTGTTTCCGCCGCCGACCAAAGTCCCGGATTTTTTCCCCGTCTATCCAATGGCTGTGACCAACGCGATTTTTATCGACGCCAACAGCAACGGGAAGTACGACGCGCCACTGCCATTTCCAGCATTTTGCTCGCCGGACTGCGTCAACGACGGCACGCCCAAAAGCGACGGCACGCTCAAAAGCGACCCGCTGCGCAAATGCAGCGACTTACAACCTGATTACAAATGCCTAAAGCCAGAAGGTCGTTGCGGCCTAGATGTACCGGGCGTTTGCAGCATCTATGACGCCCAAACCAAAGCGCCGCTGCTGAGCACGCATTAAGTCTAGGTAAAGGTGAATGGACAGCGCCCAAGCACCACCAGAAATAGAACCAGACCGCGAGCCCAGTGCCGCGCAACTCCTGCGCGCGCAAGCAAAACCGCCCCTGTATCGCTTTTTTCGCGGCGGCATGTACGTCGCGTACATGATGGCGGTTCTGTGGCTCATTGGCTCGATCACGGCGGCCGCATGGCAAGCTGTTTGGGGTGAGGCGGGCCGGAAAATGCAGGCGGCAGAACTTACCCACCAACCGTTGGTCGCGACACCGCGGACGCCCTAACTATCCAAAATACAAATAAAAATACAAAATATAATTGGAGTAAATCATGGCGATGGAGACAGTGCGTCTGCCGCAAAGTGCCTTGGAACAAGCCTTGGCATCGCGGCCCAAGCACATATTTATCTCGGGCGCTTCGCGCGGCATCGGCGAGGCGGTGGCGCGGCACTTGGGCGAAGACAGGCACAATTTGTCTTTAGCGGCGCGTTCTTACAATCGGCTGCTCGGCCTGTGCATGGATTTGGGTACGCAGCGGGCGGTGCCGTATCGGATGGATCTTGCCGACGACATTTCTATCGATGAGGCGATTATTTCTGCGGAATCGCGTTTCGGTCCGATCGATGTGCTGGTGTGCAATGCGGCGATCAACATCGATACGCCACTTGATGGTGCGACCAAGCAGGTGCGTGCCGATTTTCGCACGGTCATTGAAACCAATTTGATCGGGACTTTTAACCTTGCGCAGTTGGTGACATCGCACATGCCTTCGGGCGGTAAGGTGATTTTTATTGGCTCGGTGCTCGGTCGCTTCGGCGCGCCCAAAACAAGCGCATATACCGCGAGCAAACACGCGATTATGGGGCTAATGCGGTCCATGGCCTTAGAATTGGCCCCGCGCGGCATTCGTGTCAACGTGATCAATCCAGGCTGGGTCGACACACAGATGGCCAACGAGTCGCTGACGCGCATTGCCGCCGCACAGGGCGTAACTTTGCAACAAGCTACGCAAAATATGCTCAAAGTTTTGCCGATTCGCCGCATGATCAAACCGTCGGAAGTCGCGGCGTACGTCAAGTTCCTGATCGGGCCAACCGGCGACGCCATTACGGGGCAGGGCATCGACATTTCTTGCGGCAGTGTGATGATCTAACGGGCGGATCGCATGGCGCCAGCAAATTCACCGTCAGAACGCAAAGTTGCCATTGAGCTTTTCAAGCAAGCTACCGCCAAATTCAATGCCGGCCGTCTCGATTTGGCCTGCCGTCTGGCGCAGCGCAGCCGAGAAATATTTCTGCAAATCCCAGATTATGACGGCGCTTGTGCGGCGGCTAGCCTAGAAGGTCGGGTCGCCTTGCGCGCCGCGAAACCGCAGGACGCTTGGCAGTGTTTCAGTTGGGCTTGCGATGAAGCGCAACGCCGCGGTCTGCAATCTCGCGCGCTTACATCGCTCACAGAGCTTGCAACCTTGTGTGAACTCGGTGGCGATCTAGCTCAGGCAGTGGCGATGCACCGCCAAGTCCTGCACGGCCAGCGCGAACGCGACGACAACATCGGAATTGCCGTGGCAGCGGGCAATGTTGGCCGTTTGTTGCCGCGGTTGAAGGGGCAAGCAAACGCACCCGGCGACCCCATCGAGGGTGCGCGGGTACTGTTGGCGGAATCACTGTCGCGTTTTCGCCAAGCGGGTCATGGTCAAGGCACCGCCAATGCGCTGATTTGTTTTGGTGATATTGAGCGGGCCAGCGGCGATCTTGATTCGGCTGCGGCGGCTTTCGCCGAAGCCGCCGAATTGTCGAAAGCCGATGCGCCCATGTTGCCATTAGCGTTGCTGGCGCACTTGAATTTGGGGCATATTGCGCGCGATCGCGGCGATGTGCTGGGTGCCGCGCGCCATTTTGATCTTTCGCTAGATGCTGCGACCAAGCTCGGCGACCGCCAGGGCCAAGCGCGCGCGCGCTTAGGGCGCGTGATGGCGACTGTGGACCTTGAGCCATTGCAGGCGAGCATCGATGAACTGCAAAAAATCGAAAGTGATTTCAATCAAATGCAGCAACCGGGGGGCGCGGTAACGGCTGCAGTCAATCGGGCAGCGCTGCTGTGTCGTTTAGGGCAACTGCACGAAGGTGCGCAACTCTTGCGGCATTCGCGACAAATTTTGCAAAATTCAGGAGATGGGCGCGCCGCGCAGGAAGTGAGCCTATCTATTGCTGAAATCGCACTGGCTCAGGGCGACGTGCTTGAGGTCCACACAATTCTAAACAATTTGACGCGGGATTCTTTGCACGGGCGCCTGAAACTGCGCCTCGATTTGCTGCAGACTAGGGTATTTATGCGGGAATTGCGTTTGGATGAAGCGCTGAACGTGTTGGCAAATTTGCCCGACATGCAATGGTCAGAAAGCGAAAAATTTGCCACGGCGCTCGCGCTTTGCGAGTTGGACACACTACGCGGTGTGGCCGATGCGTGGAAAAGCTTGGAGAATTTGCGCGAACGCGTCGAGCACGCCGCCCACCCGCGTGAGTTCGCGGCCGCGATTTTGGCGGCAGCGCACCACGCGGCCCTGCGCTTCAGAAACCTCGACGCAAGAAGCCTTACTCAATCGGCACTTGCGACTTGGGCGCGCATGGGTGAACCGCTCGGCGTCTGCCAAGCCGAACTGTTGCTGATGCGTTTGGAACTGCAAGGCGGCGCCGAAATTTCCGAGCTGCACTTGAATGAAATTGAAAATGAATTCGCAAAAGCGGGCGTGGTGGAAGGGGTCTATTCATCCCAGTTGGTGCGAGCCACACTGCAGGCCCGCAGCGGGTTGGTGCCGCCCAATGCTGCGGCGGAACCGATCCAGAAGTTGCGCGATTGTGGCCATGAAGCGGCTGCTTTAATTGGATTTTTGTGGTCAGCTTCGATTTTGGGCGATGAAACCGCTGCCATCGTGGGCGACGTTTGGCTGGATTCCACCGCCGTTGCCGCGCCGATTTGGTGGCAAAAAAAATAGCTTGCAAAATTTTTCAAAGGTGGATCGCGGGCACTTGCTTTGCGCGCACGGCGTGCTTAGCTTGAATCAAGGTGAGCTACGGCGCGTTCGCATTGTGCGGGCAAGCCAACTACAGCCCGCCTCGGAGGATCCCATGAGTGACAACCCCACAGCCAAAGATCCTGTGCATTCTGATGGCATTGTGTCCAATATGCCGATCCTCGCTTTGCGCAACGCTGTTTTGTTTCCCGGTGCCGTGATGCCCGTGGTGATTGGCCGCGGCAAATCAATTAAGTTGCTGGAAAGTTTAGGTGATCGCCGCGCGGCGACCGTCGGTGTGGTCGCGCAAAAAGACAAAAGTGTCGACAATCCCAAGCCGGATGAACTGTATTGGGGCGGATGTACTGGTCAACTTATCAAGGTGTTGCGCAACGGCCCAGAGACATATCACGTCGTCATTCGCGGCGTGGAACGCTTCAAAATCCGCAAATTTGATCAAGAAGATCCGTTTTTGTGCGCTGAAGTCGAATTGCTGAGCGAAAAAAATGAAAACGACCCGCAAATTTCCGCGCTGGTCCACAGCGTGCGCGATACGGCGATCGAACTGGTCAACATGGTGCCTGAGCTGCCGGTCAATGCTGCGGATTTGCAAGAGAATTTCGAGCATCCCGCGCGGTTGGTCTACCTGCTTTTGACGCATTTGGGTGTGTCGGTCGAGGAAAAAGTCGACGTCTTGCAAGCGACCTCGCTTGTGGAAATGCTGACCAAGACCTTGCATTTGGTGATTCAACAGGTTGAAATTTTGCGGATTTCGCAACGTATCAACAGCGAAGTCAAAGGCGATCTGAATAAGAGCCAACGCGAGTATGTGTTGCGCAAGCAACTAAAAGCTATCCAGAAAGAGCTCGGCGATCTCGAAGGCGGTGAAGGCGACGAACTCGGCGAATTGGAAGAACGCCTGATGAAAGTCGGGCTGCCCGAAGATGCGCAAAAGATCGCGACCAAAGAACTCAAGCGCCTGCGCAACATTCAAGCGGGATCGCCCGAGTACACGGTGGCGCGTACCTATCTGGAATGGTACGCAGATCTGCCATGGAGCACGACTACGCCGGACAATTTGGATCTGGCGCACGCCCAGGTGGTTTTGGATGAACGCCACTACGGTTTGGACAAGGTCAAGAAGCGCATCGTTGAGTATCTGGCTGTTTCTAAACTGAAAAATGATCTGCGCGGGCCGGTGCTGTGCTTGGTCGGGCCGCCGGGTGTCGGTAAAACGTCACTGGGACATTCAATCGCAGCGGCTTTGGGCCGTAAATTTCAGCGGTTGTCGCTGGGCGGCGTGCGCGATGAAGCCGAAATTCGTGGCCACCGGCGGACTTATATCGGCGCGATGCCGGGCAAGTTCATCATGGCGCTGAAAAAGGCGGAGACGCGCAATCCCGTGATGATCTTGGATGAAGTGGACAAGCTGACCCACGATTGGCGCGGCGATCCGACGGCGGCCCTGCTGGAGGTGTTGGATCCAGAGCAGAATCACGCGTTTAGCGATCACTATCTCGACACGCCGTTTGACCTGTCGAAAATTCTGTTCATCGCCACGGCCAATACCACCGATACGATCCCGCCTCCGTTGCTCGATCGGATGGAGGTTATTGAAATTACGGGATATACCCACGAAGAGAAGTTCCACATTGCCCGCCAGCATTTGTTGCCCAAACAGCTCAAAGAGCACGGCATCACCGCGGAACAGCTGATTCTGAGTGACGAAATGCTGGACAAGGTCATCGGCCATTACACGCGGGAAGCCGGCGTGCGCAATTTGGAACGGCGCATGGCGGATATCGCGCGGCAAGTGGCGGTTGGTATTGCAAAAAGTGAATACGCGGCCAAAACGATCACCGACGAGGATTTGGATGAAATCCTCGGCAACTTCTCGTTTTCACCCGAAGTTGCGGCGCGTACCGAGCAGCCGGGCGTGGCGACGGGCATGGCGTGGACCCGCGTCGGTGGCGATTTGCTGTTCATTGAAGCGACCAAGATGCCCGGCAAGGGCAAGTTGCGCTTAACGGGGCAACTTGGCGACGTCATGAAGGAATCGGTGCATATCGCCCTGTCGCTGGTGGAAGCCAACGCCGAGCGTTTGGGTATCGAGCGCAAGTGTTTTGAGGACTTCGACATTCACGTCCACGTTCCGGCCGGCGCCGTGCCCAAGGATGGTCCTTCGGCCGGTGTCGCGATGTATACCGCTTTAGTTTCACTACTTACCAACGTGCGTGTCCGCGGCGACGTGTCGATGACCGGCGAGGCGACCCTTCGCGGGTTGGTGCTGCCGGTCGGCGGCATCAAGGACAAGGTGCTGGCGGCCATGCGCGGTGGCATCAAGAAGATCATCCTGCCGGAGAAAAACCGTCGCGATCTTCGCGATATTCCGGCGGAAGCCCGTGCCGGTGTCGAGTTCGTGTTCGCCAGCAAGTTGGACGACGTCCTCGAACACGCGCTTGAGGTGCCACCTTCGGCGCGGCAGGGCGCGACGGTGCCCACCGCCACTGCATAGTTAAAATATTTGCGAATACAAGCAATTGGCCGCGGCCGGACCTAGGTTCGGCCGCGCTGCATTTTGCCGCCGCCCTTGCGGCAGCGCCCAATTGCGGGCACTGTAGCGCCCATGCAGATTCTCGCTCTGGCCGCGCGCGGTACGTTGGAAATGGTCGCCGATGAATGTCGCGCGCTCGGGCTGCCGATCATCCGCGTGTCGCCCGACGGCGTGCTCTGCGATGCCAACGGGGAGCAAATCGCTCAAGCTTTGGTGCATTTGCGGATAGCTACCCGCCTGCTGATGCACTTGGCCGATTTTGATGCCAGCGATGCCGAAACGCTCTACGATCACGCTTACCGCATTGATTGGCTTGAATTCTTGACCGCCGATTCGACATTTGCTGTTTTTGCCAGCGGCGATGTGGTGCCGTCGACGCCGACGCAGCGCGGTTTGGATAATCAGCTTTTTGTGGCCCTAAAAATCAAAGACGCCATCGCGGACAAATTGGCCCGCACGCTGGGGCGCCGCCCGAATATCGACCGCGAGCACCCGCAGGTCAGCGTGGTTGTGCGCGGGCGCAAAGGTCACTGGGGCGTTTACCTCGATTTGGCTGATCCTCCATTGTTTCAGCGGGGTTTTCGCGTGGCGGCCGGTCCGGCGCCGCTCAAAGAAACGCTTGCCGCGGCGCTGGCGCAGGTCGCGCAATGGGATGGCAAGCGGCCGTTGCTCGACCCGATGTGCGGTTCAGGTACGTTGATCATTGAAGCCGTCAACCGCGCCATCGGCGTCGCGCCCGGCTGTACCCGCACTTTTGCGGTGGAATCCTGGCCGCAGCAGGGACCGCGGATGGCCCAACACCTGGACGCCGTGCGCGAGGATGCGGTGACCAAAGCCAAAAAAGCCCTGCATCAGGCTGAATTTCTGGATGTTTCTGCGAGCGACAACGACCCATCGGCGATTGCGGCGATAAAGCAAAATCTGGTGAGCGCAGGTCTGGAACGGGTCGTGCGCGTCGAACAGGCCGACGCGACAAAGCTTGCGCCGCCGCCCAAGGGCACGGTTATTTTGACCAATCCTCCCTACGGCGAACGGTTGGGCGGCAGCGATGTGACAGCCGTCTACCGCGCCATGGGCCAGCAATGGCGCACTTACGCCGGCTGCACGGCCTGGATCGTCGACGGCCACCCAGATTTTCGCCAATCATTCGGACTAATTAGCCGGAATTACACCAGATTATCCAACGGTCGTTTGGAGATCGCGCTGCAACGCTACGATTTGTAGCATCGCAACGCCAAAAATTGCTAGCATCGAATCAGTGAGCCAATTTTGGACCGGAAAATGTCACGCAACAAAAAATACACTGTTGTTATAGACACGTATGGTGGTGCCGCCGCGCCGCAAGGGATCGTCGCAGCCGCTGCGCGCATGGCCCGTCAAGGCGTGGCCAAAGTGGTGTTGGTCGGCGATGTCGCCATGTTGCAAGATTTCTTGAGCCTAGTTCCCTATGATCCGATGACGTTGCGCCTCGTGCCCGCTGCGATCGCGTATCCGCGCAGCCCGACGGACACCTTGGCGCAGATGGCCGCGGCGCGCGTCGCTTTACCGATTGCCATGGCGCTGTTGGCCGACGGTGAAGCGGACGCGCTCATCACCGCCAGTCCCCAAGAATTGGTCGCAGATCTGGCACAAAGGCATTTGCCCAAACTGCGCGGCGTACAAAATCTCGCGTCCGCTGCCGTGTTTCCCACAGTTACGCGCGCTTCGGGCGACGATCCGCTGGCGTTGTTGTTGGATGTTTCCGGCCAGCGCACGCCAACCGCTCAGGATTTGGTGGCCTTTGCGCTGATGGGTTCTGTTTACGCCCGGGTGGTTACGGGTGTAGCGGCGCCGCAAGTGGCGCTTTTGTCGACCGGCAGCGATCCGTCTGACGGCCCGCCTGAAGTAGTCGCGGCCCATGCGGCGCTGCGGCAGATGCCGTCTTTACGTTTTGTCGGCAACGTGCGCGCCGTCGATATTTCTCGTGGTTACGCCGATGTAGTGGTCGCTGATGGTTTGGTTGGCCACACCGTGCGCGGACTTCTTGAAGGTTTGACGACCATGACGGTTGAAGCGGCGCGCTACGCGTGGAAAACCAAAGTCGCTTGGCGCCTCGGTTTGCGCTTGCTGTCCTCGGGCGTGGGTATGCTGCGAAAAGTGAGTGAATTCCAAGAATACGGCGGCGCGCCGACGTTGGGATTGCAACATCTGGTGCTGGTGGCCAATCCGGATTCAAAGGAAGCCGCCTTTGAAAATGCCATCAAACTTGCGGCCAAATGCCTGTCGCGCGATCTGCAGGGCGAACTAACCAAGACTATGGCAACTGCGCCAATCCATTGGAATGAGGCCGCAAGTGGTTGACCCGCAGCGCAGCCGGCCCGAGGTCATCTACCGTTGGGATCTGGACAAAACCTATCTGCAAACGGAGTTTCATACCGCCCGCGGCTTGTTGCAGGCCGCGATCGAATCCGCAGCGCGCAAAAAAACCATCCCGGGCATGCGCGCGTTGCTCGCCGCGCTATCGCAGGAGCGCGAGGCCCGCGTAGTCGTAGTGTCGGGCAGTCCAATCTGGATCCGTGCCCGAATTGTCGCGATGTTTCAACTGCATGGTATCCGCGTGGATCGGCTCGTGCTCAAAGATTTTGGCAAAGCGTTGCGCCGTGGGCGGCTGCGTTCCATCAGCAACCAGGTGCCGTACAAGCTGCGGGCGCATCTGGAAACGCGTTTATGGCTGGAAGCCCGCGATGAAGCTGCCGGCGAAATCTGCTTCGGCGACGACGCCGAAGTCGACGCGTTGGTTTACTGCCTGTACGCCGACGTTTGCGCCCGCCGCGTCTCGGCGACGAGATTGGCAGCAATTTTGGGCGTTTGTGGCGCATATGCCGATGAAATTGCCACGATTCTCGGCAAACTTTCCTTGGTTGCGCCTGCCGATCCGGTGCGGCGAATTTTTATCCATTTGGAGGGCAATTCGCCGCCCGCGCGCTACGGTGCCTACCGCGGTCGCGTCGTCGCCACGTTTAACGCTTTGCAAATCGCGCTTAATCTGGTCGATGACAAGTTGGCCGAGGAAAGCGTGCTTATCGCAGTTGCCGAAGAACTTGTTCGTGATCATCGTGTTAGTGCAGATGGTCTGGCTGGCTCCGTCGAGGATGCGGCGCGCCGCGCCCTGTGCAGCTTTGCGCTCGCCAAACGGGTGTTGGGCGAACTTCTGCCGCGGACAGCTGCGTTTGATGTCGGTTTTGACGGAGAATTTGCAGCCAAGGCCGTGAAACGTTTGGGCGTAGAACCACCACTGAAGCCGCTTGTCGCGGCCGAACTTTTACCTTACGAGTCGCTGTTCGCCGCCGAACAGGCGTTTGCGGTCGCCAAGAAAATGGCCTTGCGTACTGCGGAACGCATTCCGGGTTTGGCAGAATTTCTCGATCCCGACCGCGGGGATGGGTAAGATTGGCCATGCTCGTTCGGCGGACAGTGACAAAGTACTTCTTTCTTTGCACGCTAATATCTGGCTTTTTCGGCTGTGGCGGCGTCGCCCCAAACGGCGGCGATAGCACCGCGTCCGTCGTGACGACGCCAAATTTCGGTGACGTGGCTGTCAGCAACGACGCCGGCAAGAAAGACGCGACAAAAGATGCAGTTGCCGATGCGACGTCCGACGCCGCCGTGAAAGTGGACGCTGTGGCGGACGGCGACGACGGCTACGTCGATGCACAAGATATGGAAGATACAGTGGATACTCCATCCAGACGCGGCGGTTTGGATGCGGAGGACGCGCTTGAAATCAACGTTTCGGATGCAATGGCCGACGATGCGGATGCGGCAGGCGAACCGGACGAAGCTGCTGCAGATGTTGGGTCGGATGCGGCAGAGCCGCCTGACATCGCTGCCGATTCGATCATCTGCCCTCCCAGTTGCGATGACGGCGACCCTTGTACCGACGACGCGTGCGTTGCAGGACTGTGTACGCACAGCAAAAGCCCTGCTTGCGTGTGTGAAACCGGCGTCTGCTGCGACAACGGCAAATGGAAACCCGGCGGCACTGTCTGCGAAAACAAGATCGCCGTGACGGAATACACCTGTTCGGCCGACGGCAAAAGCGTCACAATTAGAACAGGCAAGCCGGGTTGTGTCGGTGGCGGACCGGCGTGCAGCAGCGCGCCGTCTGCGCTGGTTTGGTCGGCGTGGAGCAATTTTTTGGCCTGCAAGGTCGGCGACAAGTGCAGCGTGGAAGACAAAACCAAACCGGGCGTATGCGTCAAGGCCAACGCCTGCGACGCCGGCAGCATTTGTTGCACACCTGCGGGCACTTGGGCAGCGAAGGGTAGCGTCTGCGGCACCGACGCGATGGCCATTGAATACAAATGCGACGGTGGCAACGCCATGGTCCGCAAGAAATTTTCAGGTTGCACGGGAATTGGCGCAACTTGTAGCGCGGACGTAACCGTGGCAGCGTTTAGCGATTGGTTCGCGTACGAGAATTGCGTTGCCCCCAAAACCTGCATTGCCGCCGCAAAGAACACATCGTCGCCGTCGTGTGCCGTGGCACCGCCCGCGGATTTATGCGGAAAAATAGACGCTTACGACGCCGCAGAAACCACGGCCGCCAGCATCAAGCTCGGCGCATTTGCCGATACCGATCACGGCATTCTGCTCGCGCCAAAGGTGCTACTCAACTCCGCGACCGATAAGGACTTTTTTCAGTACAACATCGCCGACAACACCAATTTGAATAATCCTGCGGTCTTTGTGCAGTGGACGGCGCAAAAGCCCGTGACTGTCTGTGCCTTTTACCGCTGTGTCAAAGGGCCAAACAGCCAAGATTGCGACAAAGTCAGTTGCGCACAAGGCCAGACCTCCACCAGCAACTCAGCCGTAAGCGGCGTCGCTGGCAACGGGTGTTGTCTAAAAAGCGCAACAGGCACATTAAGTTGGGGTCCGGTCGTACCAGGTTTGTTCAATCTGGATGAAACGGGAACGGTGTTTTTCAGCGTTAAAAATGAGGATGCCGCGTGCCAAGAAGTCGCCGTGCACATCGCGTTTGGCGGCGCTGTTGAGACGATTTGCGATCCCGTTGCAACCTGTTGCGCAGCGAGCGGCAAATGGGCGGCGTCAGGCACGGCGTGCGGTGCCGTGACAAAAAGCGAATTTCAATGCAGCAAAGTTGGCGCCGGTGGCGCCGTGCAAACCCGCAGCGGCACGGGGACTTGCGGCGGAAGCTCGGCCACTTGCAGCGCCACACCCGTCGTTTTCAGCCCGTGGACGGCCGTTACCGGCTGCCTCGGCAGCGAGGAATGCAGCGTCAGCGACCCGCAAAAGATCGGACAGTGCAAATCGTTGCTCGTCGGCAGTTGCGCCGGTGCGTGCGGCGGCCAGAGCAAAAATGGCGTTTGTTATTGCGATGCTGCGTGCGCGAACTTGGGCGACTGTTGCTTGGACAAAGCGGCGAAATGCCCGTGAACAAAACGCGACAGCTACAACGCAAAGCCGACGCTGAGCGTCATGTAAGGTGAAAACGCGTCGTCGCGCAGCGATTCACCCAAGTAGCAGCTAACATACGGCAAACCGAGCGACACGCGCCCACCGATGAAGCCGGAAAGGACCTTGTCCCATTGCGGGCTGCCGTTGGGCTGGCGGGCGACGCCAGCCGCGACACCCCCAACGATGCGCAAAAAAGGCCATGCAATCAAAGAATAGCGCAACTCGGTGGTCAGGTGTGGATCGGCGTGGGGCAGGTCGAGGCGAAAACCCAGACCGAATTCGCGAAAAACATGGTCCCAACCGGCCTCCAAACCAAACGCGTACGCCGTGCCCGGATCGCCGTACAAACCGGTAGAGCGTGCGCCGGCACCGGCGTAGAATTCGCCAATGATCGGCAGTGCTTGGCTTTCACTCGCGCTGCCGATGATACCAGCGCAAGGCAATAGGCATAAGATGATCAACAACGAGCGTCGCATGGGGCCCCTTTTTTCCGCGGCGCGGCCGCTTTGTTAGTACGCGCAGGCGGGAAAAATGTTCATTTCGCTGTTCAAGCTTGACCGCTCCGCTCGGCTTAAGCAACATCGGCGCGGTCTGCAACGTAGGTAAGCACAAAGTCGCCGGTCAGCAAGGAAATTCGATGCGCTATTGGTTAATGAAGTCCGAACCCGAAGCTTTTTCTTGGCAAGATCTGCAAAAAAAGGGCACCGCGATGTGGGATGGCGTGCGTAGCTACGCGGCGCGCAACCACATGCGCGCGATGGAAGTCGGCGATCTCGGTTTTTTCTACCACAGCAACACCGGCAAGGAAATTGTCGGTATTTTGCGGGTGACCAAGGCGCATTATCCGGATCCAACAGCGGAAAAAGGCGATTGGTCGGTTGTGGAAGTTGCGCCGGTCATGGCAGTCAACAAGCCTGTCTCGCTGGCGACGATTCGCGACGAACAGGCCACCGGCGGGGTGCTCAAGGATATCAAGCTCATCCGCGAGGGGCGCTTGAGCGTGGTGCCGTTGACGGAACCGCAATGGCTGTATTTATTGCAAATTGCCCAAACCAACCTGCCGCAAAGTTGAGCCATGCCCAAGATTTTGGTCGATCGCGGCGTGTTGGATGGGTCGGTGGCGGCACTGCCTCTCGATTGGCTTAAAGATTTTGAATGCTTACCGTTTTCACCGCGGGATCTTGCTGCGCACACGGCGGAACTGGCAGTCGCGGATGGGTTGATTGTGCGCACGCTCACGCGGGTCACGCGGGCCATCGCGGCGCACGCGCCTCGGCTGCGTGCGGTGGCGACGCTGTCGTCGGGCGTGGACCACATTGATGAACAAGCCTTGCAAGATCAGAATATTGTGTTATTGACTGGCAGAGGCGGCAACGCGCGTCCGGTGGCGGATTGGGTGCAGTGGGCGCTTGCGCGCCTGCATCCGGACCCGCTGGCGGGCAAGCGCGTTTTGGTCGTCGGGGTGGGCGCCGTTGGTTCCGAAGTGGCGCAACGGCTAGAAACTTTGCAGATGCAGGTATTTTCTTGCGATCCGCCCCGCCAAATCGCGCAGCCCGATTTGGACTCGATCGATTTGGATTTGGCGCTGAACCAACTGTGGGACGTCGTGACGCTGCATGTGCCGCTGACGCAGCATGGCCAACACGCTACTGAGAATCTACTGAATTCACAGAGACTTCAAAGGCTTAACGGCGCAATTCTGCTCAATGCCGCGCGCGGCGGGGTGCTCGACGAGCAAGCGGCGATGCAATTGCGACAGGGGAATCGCTTGCGATCATTGGCAGTTGACACTTTTGTCGCCGAGCCCCGGCCCGATCGTTTTTTTGTCCAAGCTTGTGATTTGGCCACGCCGCACATCGCTGGGCACAGCGTGGAAGGCAAGTTTCGCGTCGCCCGCATCGCAGTCGCGGCGCTGCGTCATCATTTCAGCCTGGCGCCGCCGGGTGAACTCGCCGAGGCTGTCGAGAAATTTTGTGAATTGTCTCAGATTCATCAACCCTTGACCGCGTTTGTGGGGCTCGATCTCGTGGCCGCCCACATGCGCGATTCGGCGGCACGCGGTGAGTCGTTCGAGACAATTCGGCATGAGCACAGGCGTTTTGAACTGTCCGCGTCGCAGAATCGCGCCTAATTTCGCGCTTGAACGCGCCGCGCACTAATCTGTAATTTCAGTATGTTATGGCCCAGAGCCAACTATTTGTCGGTGCTGCGCGGCAAATTGTCACAATAGCGTTGTCTGCACGCGCCGCGAACTGTATGCTTTGCGGGGTTGCTGCCCCCGCGACCGAAATTTTTGAGGAAAAACATGCGCCCGCCCTCCCCCTACTCGCCCGATTCATTTGCCAACGAACGGCGGTTGCTCGCGTCGAAACTCGCGGTCGCCCTCGCGGCGCTTGTGCTGAGCGCCTGCGGCGCGCCGGTGCCAGCGACCGGTGGCGAAGACGTGCCCGACGTGAAAAAGCCCAAAGACTTGGGCTTGCCTGACGATACCACGGAAACGGAAAACCCTTGCGCAGACGACATTTGTGAGGAGCAAGACACGCAGGTTGAAACCCCAGACGCCGAGGAAGACGGCACGCAAGACATCGTGATCGACACGTACACCGGCATCTTGTGTTCCACCAACGGTGCGTGCAAGGCCGCGTCGGCGGACACGCCGTATTGCAATCCAGTCAACCACCAATGCGTGGAATGCCTTTTCGACGGCAGTTGCAAAGCCGGCAACATTTGCGACGAAAACAAGAAATGCATCAGCGTGAATTGCAAACCCGGTTCGCAAATCTGCAAGGGCACCAACCTGCAAATATGCAACGACGACGGCAAATCGTACACGGACAAAAGTTGCCCAAACAATTTGCCCCTTTGTGTTGGCGGCGAATGCCTGAAATGCGTTGCCAAAAAGAAATACTGCGGCAAAGACGAAGCGACGGCCGAAGCCGCAAATCAAGTCATGCAGTGCTCCGACGACGGTGCGACCTCCAAGGTTGTTCACAAGTGCTCAGAAGGACAAGTTTGTCTGAGCGAAAAATGCGTCGTGTGCCAAGCAGGACTCAAGAAATGTGACGTCGATCAGGCGATGATTTGCGCCACCGACGGCATGAGCTGGCAGTTGGCCGACGACTGCGGGTTGAAGAATTTCGCTTGCCAAGGCGGTATTTGCGTCGATCCTTGCGATCCGGACTTCAAGTCCAACACCAACGTGGGCTGCGACTATTTTGCCGTTGACTTGGACAACGCGTACGTGCCCAACGGCAGCGGAGGCTACTACGACGCGCAAAACTCCCAGTTTTCTGTCATTGTTTCCAACACTCAACAGAAATCAGCCACCGTCACCGTCACGGCGGGCACCGGTCAGAGCAAACAATACACAGTAGCACCCAACGGCTTGAAAATTTTGAATTTGCCCGATCCTACCTGGAAAGATGCGGCGACGGGGCAACCGCTCAAGCCGTTGAATCAGGACGGCACCGGCGTGAACAAGAATGTCTATCGCATTCAGTCCGACCAACCGATCGTGGCCTATCAGTTCAATCCGCTGCAGAATTATGACGTTTTCTCCAATGATGCTTCCCTTTTGCTGCCAAGTAATGGCGTGGGCTACGATTATTGGGTCATGACGCGCGAACAGACCGTCGAGCTATTGCGCAGTTATTACACCATCGTCGCGGTTTCTCACGGTCACACGGCTGAAGAAAAAGCCAAAAAGAAAACCCACGTCACCGTCACATCGTCAACCGACACGTTGGCAGGACCGGGCATCAAGGCCATGAAGGCCAATGAGACGCAGGAATTTGACTTGCTGTATGGTCAAGTCCTCAATATCGAAACCAATTGCAACGGCTGCGATCCAACGGGCACTTTCATTCACGCCGATTTGCCCATCGCGGTTTTTGGCGGCTCAGAAGCGTCGAATTCGCCCAATACCGATCACTGCAAATCCGGCAAATGCGAATTCCAAGGCTGGGCGTGCACGACAAACGCTGACTGTCCCATTACTTGCTGCTCGGACCATATGGAAGAACAACTGTTCCCAACGACTTCTTGGGGCGAAAAATACGTGGCAACCAAGCTGCAACCGCGCGGTCAGGAAAAGGATTCATGGCGCATTGTCGCTTTGCACAATGGCACGATCGTCAATACCTCGCCGCCGCAGACCAGCGGCGCGATCAACTTGGAAGAAGGGCAGTGGATCGAATTTGAGTCGGATCAGGATTTCATTATTACTTCCAATGACAAGCATCCCATTGAGGTCGGACAGTTCATGTCGTCGGCCTTTGCACCCGACCCAAACAAAGACACCTGCACCGGCAAGTTTGCGGGCCAAAAAGTCTGCAGTTGGTTTTGGAACGTTAAGCAACAGCCGCTAGATTGCAACAAGAATGCCGATTGTCCCAATATCCCGGAAGCCACAGACGCCAAAACGGGAGACCCGGACTTTGAACTCAGCATCGCGACCGACCGCTATTTGGACAACTACGTGTTCTTGGTCCCGGGCAATTATTTATCGAACTATATCAACGTCATCGTGCCGACAGAGCCCGACACTGTGGTGAAACTGGATACCATTCCAATTCCCAAAGGCGCGTTCAAGCCCATCGGCGGCGGTTGGGCAGTCGCCCGCCAACCGATCGGCAGCGGCGTGCACAACCTGACGTCCAACAAGCTTGTCGGCCTTTTGGTTTACGGTTGGGCGGACTTCGTCAGCTACGGCTACCCGGGTGGCACGGGGATCCCGCATTAGGAGTCGTGCAAAAATAACTCGATCGAGTTATTTGAACGCAAGGAGCCGCGAGCCGCATAGGTGAGCTTGGCGACCCCAGCAAAACTGTCAGACAAATGTGCAAGTTATTCTTGCACAGCGCCTTAGCAGCAAAAGTTGGGGCCTATCGCAACTGTTCAGATTCGTATGTGATTCCGCTAGGCGCCGCGCTGGCGACGCGCAGGAGCGCTTGGGCAAGTGTCTTGTTGTCCGTCGACCGATAGCGATCACGCAAGGTTTTCGCTCCAAAAAAGCCAACAACGCCTAACGCTTGATCAACCAACGCCGCTGCAAGTTTTTCTGCAGGACGGCTCTGCTGGCGATCGCCGGAAATGATCGACGGTCGCGCGATCGCGAACGGCAATCCGCTGTTGTGCACAGCTGCTTCCGCGGACCACCGCGCCTGCAGGTAGGCGCCCATCGCGGTGGCGCTTGCGCCTGCGGAAGACAAATAGATAAATCG
>CAMDBH010000031.1 GCA_945889325.1 Klebsiella pneumoniae | reverse complement strand
CAGAAAATACTTTTAATAATTCAGCGATTGTGTTCCAAACCGTGCGCCCCAATGTCCGCAGATCACCGGTTGGCGGTAACCAGGGCTGATAAAGTTGAGAATATCTCTCAAAGTGTCAGATGGTTACCGTTCTTGCGATCGCCCTGCCTGATCACAGAGGCGCTTGGCCGCGCGATCGCCCTATGTTACACTGCGCCGCGATGATTCAGCTCTACCATGTGCACAAACGGTATCCCAACGGCAGCGAGGCGCTGATCGACGTGACCTTGCGGGTGCGTGAAGGCGAATTCGTTTTTCTTACAGGACCTTCTGGCGCCGGCAAGTCGACGTTGTTGCGCTTGTTGCTGGTGATGGAGCGCGCGACCGACGGCCAAATTTTGATCGGCGGCAAGAACATTCACGTGCTGCGCGATGCCAGCGTGCCGTATTTGCGCCGCAATATCGGGGTGGTTTTTCAAGATTTCCGTTTAATTCCTAGACGCAGCGTGTTCGACAACATCGCCATTGCGCTAGAGATCATGGGCATCAAACGCAAGGAGATCGAACGTCGCGTAACACAACTGCTTGAAGGACTTCGGCTTGTTCACCGCGCCCATGCTTTTCCGGGCGATTTATCGGGCGGCGAACAGCAGCGCGTGGCGATTGCGCGCGCGCTGGTCAATGAACCTGCGATTTTGCTGGCCGATGAGCCTACGGGCAATCTTGACCCTGAACTCGGCCAAGATATTATGAATTTGCTGATGGACGTCAACCGCCGCGGCACGACCGTCATCGTGGCCACCCACGACGCCCACCTCATCGAACGTTACGGCCTACGCACCTTGGTTTTGACCCGCGGCACGCTGGCTGAAGACCGCCCGCGCTCCAACCGGCCGCCGCCGATGGAGCGTTCGTCGACGGCACTTTCTGTCGGCGGTGCCAACCCAACGGCCGCGTCACCAGCTATTTCACCATTTATTTCATCGCCCATTGCCACATCTCCTCTTTCCTCGTCGCCCAGTTTTGACGCTACACCCAGCGACGAGACGTCGTATGCTGAGGAGGACCAAGCATGAAACGCGGTCCCCGCCTCGGTTACGTATTGCGACAATCGTTATTATTAATCCGCACTTCGCCGTGGTTGACTGCGGTGTCGGCGATGACGATTGCGCTGGCGCTGACGCTGGTCGGCCTGTTCGCCATGGTGTTGTTCAACGGTTCTAGGGTCTTGCACGACTTGGGCCAGTCGCTCACGTTGTCCGTTTACATTCAAGATGCAGCGACACCGGCCGATCTTGCGGCGATTGAGCAAAAGATCCGCGGACGTGCCGGCGTCAAAGCCGTCAAAAGTCTGACGCGCGAACAAGATCGCCAGCGCAACAAAAGCCTGCTTGACGCCGAACTCCTTCAAGGCCTTGATGAATCCGCCATTCCCGGCCAACCGGTTTTGGAAGTCGAAATCGACGCCGAACTGGCCTCGCGCGGCGACGTCAACGATTTGGTCAAGTGGGCCAAAGAACTCAAGGGCGTGCATTCCGTTGAAGATGTTGAATTTGGAGCAGAAAAGCTACGCCTGCTATTTGCCATCGTGGAAATCGCCCGCACCATCGGCATCGTGTTGAGTTTGGTGCTTTTGGCCAGCGCCATGTTTTTTGTCTTCTCCACCATCCGCTTGGGCGTGTTTTCCCGCCGCGATGAGATTGAAATCCTTTCCCTTGTCGGCGCTACCCCCGGTTTTGTCCGGTTGCCGTTCTTGGTCGAAGGTGCGCTGCAAGGTCTGGTCGGTGCCGCCGTCGCGATGGGCTTGCTCGGTTTGCTTCATTTCGAATTACGGGCACTTGTGCGCGATGTTTACATGCTCAACGTGTCGTGGTCTCTGTTACCGCCCGGCATGGTGGTGTGGCTTTTGATCGGTGGCCCGTCGGTTGGTCTGGCGGCGAGCGCCATGAGCGTCGGCCGTTATCTGAAGGTGTAGGCGATGCAATGGCTTACACGGATCGTCGCCCTGCTCCTGTTGCTGCCTGCCGGTGCGTTCGCCCAAAGTCCAGCCGGTCCAGTCAAGCTGGACGAAGCCGCCAAAAAAGAACTGGCCGCGCGCTATGCCAAGGCGCTGGATACGGAATTGGGCCTGCTCAAGTCGCTGGAACACTTGGATCGCGATGGCGTCGATGTCGAGGCCAAAATCGTGAGGCTGTCGGTCGAACGCGCCAAAGCGACAGACGTTATGGCGCAAGCCGAAGACGCCCGCGCCAAAGCGCAAGCGCAGTTGCAACAGATGCGCCTGTCCGTGCAGGCGCGCCTGCGCGCGATGATCCGCGTGGCGCATTTGCCGACGCTGCGTTTTGCCCTGTCGACCAAGGATTTTGAAGAGTCAGTCGTCAAAGATCGCTTGTTGCGTCGCCTACTTGCAGGTGACCGCCAGCGCCTTGTCGATTACCGCAAACGCCTGACCGGCTTGGAAGTCCTGACCAAACAGCGCGATACGGCGTTGCAGCAGCTCAACGATCTCGATTTGCAACTGCATGAACAGAAAGACAAAGGTGAGCAAGAACGCCGCGACAAGTTGGCCCTTGTGAGTCAAATTGAAGACGATCGCAAGTACCAAGAGCGCATTTCACGCGATATGGATGCGGCGAGCAAGCAATTGACTTCGCAAATCGCGCTGTTGCAGGAATGGGAGGAGCGGAAATACACGTTCGCGCTGCTGCAAGGCAAACTGCTGCCGCCGGTGCCGGGTCGCGTAGATGTTGGCTTTGGCGAGGTAAAACACCCGCGTTTTGGCACCATTACCATGCACCGCGGTTTGGATTACCGGCCGAGCGGGCAAAATGTGCCGGTGCGTGCGGTGTTTTGGGGCCGCGTGGCGCATGTCGGTTGGCTAACTGGCTATGGAGACACGGTGATCGTCGATCATGGCCGCGGCTGGCATACGATTTACGCGCATTTGGAAGGCATCAAAGTGGCCGTCGGCGATGTCGTCAAAGCGCGCCAGCGCTTGGGCGATGTCGGGCAAAGCGGCTCCATTAAAGGCAAGTTTTTGTATTTTGAGATTCGCCACAACGGCCAGCCCGTCGATCCGGGGGATTGGTTTCATTAGTCACCCGCCACAGCGCGTCAAGAACATTGCAAAAATTCAGCTTGACAGCGCGTCACCAGCGGCGCATTTTGAAGGCGGAGGGAAAGATGGGCAGCGCTCTGATGCAACCGCAACTTCACGCCGTAACTTGGGACGATTATGTCGGTCTACCGGACGATGATCGGCGTGAATTGATTGACGGTGAACTATTGGAGGGGGAAGTGCCGACAGAGATTCATGAATCCATCGTGATAGCCCTAGGCGCCGCGTTGTACAACTGGTGCGCGCAACATGGCGGCAAAGTGCTGGCGAGCGGCTATAAGGTTCAAATCACAGCCAAACGCGGTGTCATGCCGGACGTGCAATATTACAAACCGGGACGCGGTTCCCAGCCCAAAGGCCGCACCGATGGCGGGCCGGATTTGGCCGTTGAAATCGTGTCGCCGGGTTCCGAAGGCCGCGATCGCGTGACAAAAATGGCGTATTATCTATCGATTGGCGTGGCGGAATACTGGCTGATCGACCCACAAGATCGCACGCTGCAACGCTTTTTGCGCACCGAGCAGCCCGACATCGGCGCGGCGTGGCTGGTGACGCATTCGCTCGGCATTGAGGACGGGCCGTTTGCGCCTTCGACGTTTCCGGGGCTGGTGTTGGATTTGCCAAAGCTGTTTGAAATTGCGGAGTAGGGCGGGTCGCGACTTCAAAAAGACACGACTTGCGGCACGGTGAACCATGAATTCGCTTGGCGCGCATCCGCGCCGCGGCCGAGGCGATCCGCTTTGCCCCAGCACACAATCACATGTTCGCGCGTCAACGCGCAGGCGTGTTCGTCGCCGACCGCGATGTCGATTGCCTTGAGATTGGGCACGATTTGCGGTGATTCACTGCGGTCGCCTTGGCTCAACGTGTTGCGGCCCCAACAAGCGACGGTGCCGTCGGCCTTGCGTGCGCACGCGCGGTCGTAGCCCAGCGCGATTTGATCGACGCCGCCGATCGACGTGATCGCGGTTGCGGTTAATTCCAAAGGTAGATCGCCAGTTTGCTGCGTCGACAGCGGCCAGCAGCTAAGGCTGCCGTCGAACAGCACGGCGCAGCCGCGATCGCCGGAAACGGCAATCGATTCAGCGCGATCGACAGAGATGACCGGACGGGGCGTGCGCAGAAACACTTTGCCCTGTGACCAGCATTGCACGCGGCCGCCGTCGATAAGTGCGCAAGCTAGGTCGCCATTTGCCTGAATCGATTTCGCGGCCGAACTTGGCTGGGTTTGGCTGCCAAAAAGGTCGCCGTTGGCCAACAGCCCGATGAATGCTTGGTTGGCACCAATTGCAATCTGTTTCAACGATTTCACCAAAGTGCGAGATGTCGCAGCATGGCCGCCAAAACACTTGACGTCGGATTCGCGCCGCGCGCACAGCGCATCGCGGCCGAGGCTGATACTGGACGCGCCGACCAGACCAGGCAGAGGGGACGGTGCTTCCATTTCAAGCCCCCAACAAACCACAGTAGAATCAGACATTAGCGCGCAAGTCACTTTGCCTTCGGCGACCAACTGCACCGGCAGCCAAGCGTCGCTGACGTCCGGCACATGCGCCGTCGGATCCAAGATATTGGAAATTTGCGGTAAATTCATCCACTTTGCCCAATTCCAAGCGCTGTCACCCCTGGCCGCTGTTTCGGGATTGGCCCCCCTTGCCAACAAAAGTTCAATAATCGCTGTAGGTTGAACCCGCGACGTCGCATCATCGCCAGCTACAACCTTGGGATCGCGCATATTGCCTTTGGCATCGCGTAGTTCAATCGCCAGGGGCCAGCGCGACATTTGCACCGCCAGCATCAGCGGCGTAATGCCCAATTTGTCCCGTGGATTGATGGCAATTTTTTTCGACGCCAGCAGCGCTGTGACGGTCTGAAGTCCACGTCGACGCACGGCAATGTGCAACGGAGTTTGCTTGTCGCGATTCGCCAGATTTGGATCTGCCCCAGCCCGCAGTAAGACAGCCACGATCGGCGCTTCCAAAAAGTCCGCTGCACGCAAAAGTGCTGAATTTCCGTCGTTATCTACGGCGTTTATCTTGGCTTTTTTCCGAATCAACAACTCCACCAGGACTTCGTCGCCGAGTTCAGCGGCGACGTGCAGCGGTGTTTGCCCAAGGGAATCGCGGACATTGACAGGGCCTCCGCGCTCGACAAAGGCCTTCACGGCATCCGACAACTTTTCTTCTAAGATCCATTGTAAAAGAGCTTGGCCCTTTTCGCGCGCGCGCCGATGTTTGCCTATAAATTCATGGAGGCAGTCGAATTTATGTTGGCGCAAGTCGTCTAGGCAGTACGTCATCTCCATTGCGTCCATTTTGGCACGCATCTCCGGCACCGAGTAATCGCGTGCGATAATGGCCAACGCGAAAGTCGGCAGGACCACGCCAAATCCGACGCACAAAACCAACAAAAACCGCCTCATCCACTCACCTCCCCGCCACCGCTGCCGCAGTATACGGCAAAATGGCCGCAACTGCGCAAACTGGTTGACAGGCGCGCCGCGCGGCCTAAGTTGCATGGCCAGTAGACGCAAATTTTGCAGCCTTTTTACGGCCCAACCCCAGCGGAGCCCTCGCATGATTTACTTGCATCAAATTCCCGGCAGTTGGGGCGCTTCGAGCTTGAGTCCGTTCTGCATCAAGCTGGAATTGTGGCTGAAAATGGCCGGGCTGCCTTACGAGGAGAGGCCCGTCAAGCAAAATGAAATGCCCAAAGGCAAAGTGCCCTATGTCAGTGAAGACGGCAGGATCTTGGGGGATTCGCAGCTGATTATCGAGCATCTGACGCAAAAGCACGGTGTCACTTTGGACGATCATTTGACGGTCAAACAGCGGGCAATCGGCCGTGCGATGCGCAGGATGCTGGAAGAAGGCACTTATTGGGTGGTCGTGGCCTCGCGCTGGCAATTCGACGACGGCTGGCAGGAATTGAAGCCCAGCATTACCCGATTGGTTCCAGGTGGTTTGGGCGCGGTCGTTGCGCCGCTGCTGCGTGCTGGTGTAAAAAAGCAGGTGCACGCCCAAGGCACAGGCCGCCATTCGCCTGAAGAACTGCTGCAAATGGGCGCGGCGGACATCGATGCGTTGGCCGAACTCATGGACGGCAATGCCTTTGTCATGGGCGATTTGCCCAGTTCCTTTGACGCCACGGTCTACGCTTTTCTGCGCGCGATTACGTGTTTTCCCATTGAAAATGTGGTCAGCAAAGCCGTGAAAAACCACGCAAATTTGCTGGCGTACATGGAGCGGATTCAACAGAAATACGGCATCGCTTAGCGCGGGCGGTTAAGCAACTGTAAACGCGCGCAAATCGATGGCGCCTGCGTAAACTTCCGTTGCAGGGCCGCGCATGGTCGCTACGCCTTGGCCGTCCACCGTGATGCCCAAGGTGCCGCCCGGCAAAATTACCGCAATTTCAACGCCTTGCTTGTTTAGTTGGGCATTGACCGAAGCGATCGCCGCCGCCGTCGCGCCCGTGCCGCAGGCCTGCGTCCAGCCGCAGCCGCGCTCGTGCACGTCCACGCGCATACGTGGCTGGCCGTCTTTTTCGGCCAAAATCTGCACAAATCCAACATTCACCCCCCGCGGAAACAAGGGGTGGCGGCTGACAATGGGCCCCAAGGCCAAGCGCCCTGCTTCATCGATCAGGTCAAAAGTCACGACATGCGAATTGCCAACGCTGAGCGCCGTCCACTTCAAGGGCAAATTCAGGCCGGCAATTTCCATATTGATCAGCGGTTTATCTGCCGCAATCGGCACTTGGGCTGGTTCAAATTCACCTTTGCCCATGCGCACCGCCACCATGGCGACGTGGCCGTGGCCATCGCGGGTCACCGTGCAGCGCAGCAAGCCAGCGCCTGTCAGCACAGAAATTTCAGCGACTTTGGGCGCATAGTGGTCGAGCAAGGCCTTGACAAAGCAGCGCAAACCGTTGCCGCACATTTCGGGTTGGCTGCCGTCGGCGTTGACCACTTGCATCGACGGCCGTTCGACGCTGCCGCGCCACAACAGCAAACCATCGGCACCGATGCCGCGGTGGCGATCGCACAACGCGATCGCGAGTTCTGGCGTGAAATCGACTGTACTTTCACGGGCATCGACGAACACGAAGTCGTTGCCAAGGCCGTGGTACTTTCTGAAATGCAGCATGATGTCGCGCCTCTAGGCCGTTGTGAGGCCAAGCCATTCTGTCAGCTTTTGGCCAACTGCGCCAGCGGCAAACGGATGCCAACGCGCGCACCTGTACCGGTCGGGCAATTCTGTGCAAAAGCCGTGCCGTTGTGCGCCTTTGCAATGCGCTGCACCAGCGTTAGACCCAAACCCAAGCCTTGACCGCTGTCGCCGCGCTGAAAGGCTTCAAAAACTGTAGCTTCCAAGCCGTCGGCAAAGCCAGGGCCGCGGTCGTCCACTTTAATGACAACAAATTCACCGTCTTGTTCAACGCGCAAAGCGGCGATGCCGTCGGCGTATTTGCGCGCGTTGTCGAGCAGATTGGCCAGCGCCCGCGACAAAAGCGTTTCATCGCCAAGCACTTGCAAGCCTGGGGTTTCCACTTCAAGCAAACTGGGATCTAAACCGGAGCGTTCCAGCACGCGAATCGCCACCTGCGTCACGTCGACCTTGGTAAAATTCAACGCCGTAAAATCCATGCGTGAATTGGCCAGAAGTTGCCCAACCAGTGAATCGATCTCACCAATTTCGAGGTCGATTTCTTCAGCTGTCTTGTCCGGCAAGCCCTTGTCGCGCGCGATTTCCAACAGCAAGCGCATGTGCCCCAGCGGTGTGCGCAGTTCATGGCTGACCGCCGCAAGCAGTTCCCGTTGATCGGCCAACTGTTTTTCGATGCGCGAGGCCATTTCATTGATGGCGTCGCCGACAATGGCCACTTCACCATGGCCGTGGGAAAAATGCCCATAAGCCCCCGACCTGGCCGACAAATCGACGCGGCTTTTGAGCTTGCCTTCACCCAAATCGCGAGCAACGCGGGCGACTTCCACCAACGGCCGCGTCAGGTTGCGCGCAATTCGACCCGCCGCTGCCCACAGGAGAGCGGTCAAAATCAGCAGCGCTAAGATCAGGCGCATCGGCAGAGCTGGCGCCGGTCGCGGGTGACATAGTTCAATTTTACCTAATATTACAGCGCCTTGCGCCACGGCGATGGTTTGCCAAGCTTCGCGGCAGCGCATGCCAACTTGTTCGATTTGACGGCCTTGGGCATCGACAAGGCGCAGGCCGAATTCAAAATCTGCTTCGATATCCGCGGCCAATTGCCGCCGCGCCGTCGGTTGATCCCACACTTTGGCGAACTGATGGGCGAGGTAATTGCGCGGTTGTTCGCCGCGTTTCATGTGCGGCGGTTCAAATGCGCGGCCGCCCAAAAACATCAAGCCCATTGTAATGGCAATGGTAAGTACGATCGTGGCCGCAAACCAGACAAACACCGTCCGGTGCAGCCGCGCGCTGAGATAGCGGACCAGACGGTATTTTTGAAAACGCTCCGGACGAATCACGTTTCAGGTCCACCATCTTTGGCAAAGACATAACCGACGCCGCGCACAGTCTTGATCAAACGCGGATTTTTTGGATCGTCGCCGATCTTTGCCCGCAAATGCGAGATGTGCACATCGACCGTGCGCTCGCCAACAGCGACGTCGCCGCGACCGGCTTCGGTCAAAAGGGCTTCGCGCGGCACTACGCGGCCGGCGCGCCGCACCAGCGCGACCAGGATATCGAATTCAATCCCTGTTAAATCCGCGGCTTTGCCCGCCACACGGGCGACGCGGCCCGGCACATCGACGACCAGATCGCCGATTTGCATGGTTTCGGCCACAGCCGATGGGCTGGCGCGGCGCAGCACTGCGCGCAAGCGTGCGAGCAACTCGCGAGGACTAAAGGGCTTAGGCACGTAATCATCGCAGCCCAATTCAAGTCCGACCACGCGATCCGTTTCGTCACCGCGCGCCGTCAACATCACAATCGGCACCTGCGAGCGCGCGCGGATGCGCCGACAGACCTCCAAGCCATCCATGCCGGGCATCATGCCGTCGAGCAAGATCGCGTCAAAAGTGCCAGCTTCAAGTGCCGCTAGGCCGCGAGGACCGTCAAAAGCGCTTGTGATATGCACATCGTGCGGTCCCATGTAGCTCGTCAAAAGTTCGTGCAGGCGGTGATCGTCGTCGATGAGCAGAATCCGCAGGGACATGGGCTTTCTCCAAAAATTCAGCGGCTGCGCTGGCTAGTGACCGGCACCGTTTGCCGCGCCCCAATTTGGGATCTGGCGCGGCAAGCGGTGCCCCACATCCTAAAAAGACACAAATTCCAAGTTAACAATGTCGCCCGCGGCCACCGCTTATCAACACCGCCAGTTGCTGGCGTTGCTGCGGCTGCAAACTCTGCCGCAATTGTGCCACTTGGCTTTCAATGGCCGCGCGCAACGCCTTGAGCGCTGCTTCTTGCCGATCAAACGCCGCGCTCAACAGGCTCGGTTCGTCCGTTTCACTGGCCAATGCTGTGGCCAAATCGCGCCGCGCTTGCCAAAATTCTGCGCGCAACGGCCGCACCGCCGCATCCAGTTCCGCCGCCACGTTTGTCAGGACCTGCTGCTGTTCCGGCGTCGCTTTGATGCGCCGCGCCAAGCGCTTGAGCCACCACTGCCGACCGCCGTGCATCATACGCCGATACTGGCGAAAACGCCGCACCTTTTTGAAAAGAGCCAAAGTGAACACCACTGCAATTGCGACCCACATCCAAGTTTGCATGACTTTCGCCATGGGTGGCAAGTGAAGCGCCACCCTGCGATAAGTAAACTAGGTGGCCAATGTGAAGGCGTTAGCGCGCAATTGTGAAGAAATGTACGGGCGTTTTGAGTCGCTATTTGCCTGCGCACTGTTTGCCGTCGCAGACATCGATGAGTTCACCTGTGCGAAAAAAATGAACCATTTGCTGCCATTGCGCCATTTCTTTGCGCGGCTTGCCGTGCGGATCGCCCATTTTGTCATCGGGCGGCTCGTTTTTTTGCGGCGGCCAAGGGTTGCCAAAATTCCAGTTGACCAAACCGCTGCCCATGTGCGGATAGGCCGTTTCCTTCAGCCCGAACACGTCTTTGCCGTAATGCGCCATCAGCGCGATGTTGGTGTCACTGCGCAACGCAATTTCGTTTGTCACGTTCGCCACTTGAAAGTCGCCTTGCGCTTGATCCAGCAACACCTCGTGCTTGGGCGTATTGGCAAAAGGTTGGGCGTTGATATGGCGGTAATATGTAACGGGATCAACGGTATCCCACAACAACTGAATCGCCGCGAGCAGCGTCACCTGATCCGAAGTCACCGGGTACACGCCGCGTATGATGTTGAAAAAATCTTCAAAATCTTTGGATCGTTGCAGCAAAAGTGAATAATTTTGCCCAGGCACCCCCAAATGGCCGCGGGTCACATCGGTCGACAGGGCCATGTACGTCGCGCCGTAAATCCCGCCTTG
The DNA here is from genome assembly GCA_945889325.1 of Klebsiella pneumoniae. Taxonomy (GTDB): domain Bacteria; phylum Myxococcota_A; class UBA9042; order UBA9042; family UBA9042; genus CAMDBH01. The sequence continues at coordinate 29,595 of CAMDBH010000031.1, read as the reverse complement.
GGAATTGCCGGAATAAAACAGCTCATTTTTGTTAATAACGATCCCCAGTTTCTTCACTTCCGGCAGTTCGCCCAACTGCTGCTGCATCGCGCGTGCCAGCAACACATGCTCCAAAATGCCTTGGTGCACGCGTTCGGGCAGCGATGGAAACAGCGACATGTTGAACAATATCTGAAAGATACCGGCGACATCGTAGGACGACATGCCGTACCAGTTGCAGGCGAAGAAAATCAATTTGTGTTTGTTGGCGCTTTGGCCGATGTAACCGCTGCGGACCTCGGAACCTTCGCCGTTCAAGCCGTGGCCGTAAGCGCACAAGCCGTGTGGTTCGCCTTTGAGCGCGCTTTGGGGGACCCGCACCCAAAAAGGTGAATCGCGCCAGCCCTTTTGCGTCGGCTTGCCGTCGGGGCCCAGGTGGAAGCGAAACATCGGCGCGGCATCGACGCTTGTTTCATCCAAGAAATCCGGAATGTGAAATGTTCCTGTAATTTCATAAGCAATGTCGGCGGCATCGTCGCCGGACTCGGCGCGGATTTCGCCGATCGTCAGCAGCGGACCTTTGGCGCCAACCGCCACCAAGGCGTCATCGCGCATTTTCAGCATCGCGCCGTGTTGGGCGTCATCGCTGTTGGTCACAAAATCCCAAGCCAGCAAAAGATCTGACTTTGCGGCACCTTCAGCGGCCAGAATCGCAAAAATGTCGTCAAATTTTTCCTGCCGCGGCGCAAGCGGGGTGCCAGCAGTTTTGGCATCGCGCAACGCCACAAAAGCGTCGGACGGCGCAAAGGCCACGCCGGCCTTGTTTTTCAGGCCGCGCACGCCAACGACGTAACGCGTTGCATCGCGAAGGATTTCCGTGGGACGTACCAGCAGCGATTGCAGCTTGGGGTCTGTTTCAGTCGCGTCTAGTTCGGCAAAATACGGGATGTGCCGCAACACCTTGCCTTTGTCATCGACTTCCAGCCACACAATCGCCGCGCTTTTGTCCAACGATTTGCTGGGGTCACTTTCAGCGGCAAGGCCCGTCATGTCAATTTCCGGCCACAACATCAACAGCGACGAGCCGACGCTATAACCGTCCAAGCGTTTGTAGGGTTCAGGTGACACATACTTGCCTGCGCTGTCTCTGGGCAGGGATTTGGCGCCAAAGGTCAGCGTATAGCCAGTCTTCCGCGTTGAGTCGGCCTTCAAATATAAGTTGGACGGCCACGGCAGCGGGCACCCAGCGGGCATCAGCGGATCGCAGGGGTCTACAGTGGATTCGGCTGTATCGGTGGTGTCGGCCGTTGCTGGGTCGACCGCGCCGCTGCCACAGTGGGTGCAAAATGCTGCGGTCAACAACACTGCTGCCAGAAAAGTCAATTTGTTCATAGGTCACCTGGATTGTTGCGGGCCGGCAAGGGCGGCACTGCAAAAGCGCGGCACATGTGGTAGAGTCGGGGGTGTTGCAGCCCCGTCAACCGCACAAGGTGCCATGAAAACGTCTCCTTTCCAAGTCGCAATCGTTCTTGCCGCGGCGCTTTGCGTGTCGGCCTGTGCAACAACCGCTGTTGGCACTGACGCGACGGCCTCCGCGGATTCTGCTGACGATGCGCAGGTTTCCCTCGACGCCGCGGCCGTCGACGGTGCGCCAAGCGACGCTTTGACGGCGGATCCGAAGCAACTCACGGTCATGACGTTTAATGTCATGTGTTCGTTTTGCAAAAATTCAGAATTTCCGCAGTGGCAACAAGAGTGGAAGGTGCGATTGCCCATGACAAAACAGACGATCGCCCGCCACGATCCTGATCTGATCGGCGTCCAGGAATTGTCGCGCTTGGTCAGTGAGACGCATGAAATCGACGATCTGACGCAGCCGGAAAATATCTACGGCGAAGTGTCGTATCATTTCAACGCCAATGATGCGATGACCGATCTGGGCAAAGCCTTTGAGCAGGATTATCCCGACGCCACGATTCTGTACCGCAAAACCCGTTTTGATGTCTTGGCCCAAGGCCAATTTTGGCTGAGTCCGACACCGGACACGGCGTTTAGTTTTGGTTTTGCCAAAAACGGCGGCTCCTTTTTCCGCTTGGTCGTGTGGGCCAAACTGCACGACAAAGTCGCTAACCGCGATATGTATTTTGCTACCACGCACTTTGACAACAATTCGCCGAGTCAGGAACTCAGCGCACCGCTTGCGTTGCAGCGTTTTGAACCCAAGGCCAAAGAATTGCCGGTCATTTTCATTGGCGATTTCAACAGCACGCCGGCCAACAAGGCCTACGTGATCTTGAATAAGGGCGTGGACGGCAAGGGGTTTTCTTTTGCCAATGCGTTTGATCTGGCCAAGAATTGGAGCATCACGACCAACCGGCAACCGGTGCCAGCGTATGACTTGACGCAGCGCATCGATCACTTTTGGCTTGCCGGGGCCGAGTTTAGCGTGCCATGGTTCAAAGTCGACCTTTGGGGCTACGGCGCAAACATGCAAAAACCTTCCGATCACGATGCGATGATCGCCGCGATTCGCTGGTAAAAGATGCAAAGCGAGGCACAAGAGCAAATTCTGCAACAGGATCTGGAAGATCCGCAGCAGCTCGTGCGTGAACTGGCGGCCGCGCTGCGCTATGCGCGTTACAATGGCGCAGAGCAGGTCGACCGCGCTTGGAGCGACTACAAGCCGCCAGCGGCGGAAAGTGCGCCGCAGCGCAGCCCAACCCAAGCCCCGCGCGCGCTACCGGTTGCGCCCAACGCACCCGTTCACACGCCAGCGCCGACGGGCTTGCAAATACGCGCCGATGTGCGCCCACTGTCGCGCATGCCGCCCCCACCCGCGCAACCCGTGCTGCTGGCGCAGCCGACAGCGAGCGTTGGCGCTGCGCGACCCTCGCCGCAGCCACTCGATGTTGCTGCCGAATTGCTAAAACTGCGCGACCGCATCGGCGATTGCCGGCGTTGCCCGCACGCTGTGGGTCGCCAGCACATCGTTTTTGGCACCGGCGACAGCCGCGCGCGGCTGATGATTGTCGGCGTGGCGCCTAGTCTGCAAGACGATGCGGCGGGCCAGCCGTGGCAAGGTGAGTCCGGACAATTGCTGGATAAAATGTTAGCTGCCATGGGCCAGTCGCGGCAAAGCACGTGGCAGACTTGGTTGACGTTGTGCCGCGTGCCCGATGGGCAAACGCCGCAGCCCGACGCGATTGCCAGTTGCACGCCGTTTTTGCGCACCCAGTTGTCGCTTGTTAAGCCGCAAGTTTTGCTGATTTTTGGTGAAAGCGCAGCGCGCTTCCTGATGGCCCGCCGCGATCCTGAACAGCCGTGGCAAGGCCATTGGGGCCAAGTGCTCGGCGTGCCGACGCTTGCGACCTGGTCGCCGCAGGCCATGTTGGGCGATAGTTCGTTGAAGAAACAAGCGTGGGCGGATTTGCAAAGCGTGATGGCCAAATTGGCTGCGGATCGATAAAGCGCGCCCAAAGCCCCGCCGATGGCTGTCAAAGGAAACGATCTTGTCCGAATTGTCCCCGCAAACCCTTGCAAATTTACGCGATTGGCTGGCGCAAGAACTGGCAGAGCCGGTTGAGCTCAACCAACGCGGTGACCAACGGCAATGGCTGGCGGTGACCTATCCGACGCATCGGCAGACGGCGTTTATTTTGCAGCCGCCGGTGCGCCGCCGCGAGATCCCGCTGCCGCTGTTGGTGATTCGCACCACGTTTTGCGCGCTGCCGGGGCGCATGGCGGCGGTCACCCCGCTGTTGGCCATGGCCAATACCCAATTGGAACGCGGGCGCTGGTATTGCCACCGCACGCCACCGCGGCTGACCATGGCGATGGAATTGCCTTTGGCGCTGTTGACCGCAGCGACGCTTGGCCGCGAATGGCTGATGTTTCGCGATGCTGCGATTGCCCATGGCATAGAACTCACGCTCAAAACGCGCGGCAAGCGCTGGCTGGACGTGCGGGCGGCGATTCGCCACGGTGCGGCGCCATCTGGAACATCCAATTAGGGGCTCGCGACAGGCAAATGACGCTAGAAATTATTGAAACTACAATCCATTCCGACGTTGAGGGCCCGTACTGGCGAGCCCTGCGCCAGTGGCTTTTGGACATGGACGTGGAGTTTGAACCGACGATTAATGACGAAAGTTTACTGGGTTACAGCATCGCGATGCGCAATTACGCGCTGGGTGTCGGCCTGATCGATCGCCACAGCGGCCCGGCTTTGACGCTGTCGGCGATTTTGTGCCGCGGCATGGACCGGCCGAATTTGGCTTTGGAGACCGTGAACAAGGCCAACGCCCAACTGTCGATTGGCCAAATGCTTTTGTCGCCCAACTCGCCACCGGAGCTGTCGTTTTTTCTTTCCATGCCGCTAGATCTGCTGGACGGCGAGACGTTTGCGGCGCTGCTGACGTGGGTGCTGCAAGATCTGAACGAAATTGGCTTTTCGGCGGTGATGGCCGTCGGCGGATACCACCCGACAGACCCGTTTGCCGATTGGGTTAAGATGGTCCAAGACCGTGAAACGGAAGAGGCTTCTGAAAATTCGCCGCCGCCGCCCCGCGCTGCACGCGTTCGCACCCGCGCAGCCAAAGCCCGCCCGCGCACGAAAAAGCCAAGCAAACTTCCACTGTTGCCTGAAATTGAGCCAGCGGTTCAGCCAGTGGCTGCCAAGCCCAAGAAAAAGGCCTAATCGACATCGCAGTCAGACCTGTGCCAAGTGCGCTGGACGACACGGCTTCTGGCGATAATCGTCGGTTAACTTATTGAATTCGCACTTATTTGACCGACAGCGAGAAGTTTGACCGACTGCCGCGGCAACGCTATGGTGACAGACGGCGGTATTTGGTGTTTTTCGGTCTTTTCCGACCGCATCGGATAATCGCAAAGGAATCAGGCGTTTGTCCGATCAGGGCTCAGTCCCGCCTCCTCAGCGCACGGATGGTCCGCTACATCCGCTGCGGCGCGATCTGACCAAAAAAGGCCAATCTTCCAAAACCACTGCGCCACTTTTGGAAAAATTGCTCCTTCTCTTGGTGGCGCTCACGCTGGTCGCCGTCGGTGGCGTGGCGCTCGGGCCCCCTGAGACAGCGAACGGCAAACTTCGGCCAACCCAATGGTCAGAAGCAACAGCTAAATCGCAAACGATCCTGGATGAATCATCGGCGCTTGACAGCGACGCGCGCAATTCCTCACCTGCGGCGGCGCCCGTGCCGGAGCCCGTGGAATTGCTGGCGGCGGCGTTCGGCCGGACGCAATCAGGCCCACAAATTACTGAAAATATGGGAGAAGAACGGGACGGTGAAAGTGCTTTCGCCGCAGGCGCCGCCACAGCCGCGCCATTTGATGCCCAAGAAAGCGGGCCGCGATCGCCGCTGCGGCGCTACGCCGGCAAGACCATTGTGTTGTTGACCGACACGCGCAACGACTATGCGGCGGAATTATTGGTTAAACTTGATTCGTTCATCGTACAGGCCAACGCTGCGATTGCCAAAACGCTTGACGTGGCCGCGCCGCCCAAGCCGGTGCAAATTATCGTCTTTGAGTCGCAGGAGCGCTATCAGGAGTACGCCCGCGAACACGCGCCGGGTCTGGTGAACAACGGCGGCTACTACGACGGCGGCATGCGCACGGTCGTGACCTATCGATTCAACAATTCCATGCAGTTGTACTTTCATGAACTGGTGCACGCCATGATGGGGGAGCAATTCAGCGACCACAATTTCAGCCGCTACACGCGCAAACACTGGCCGATTTGGTTTGATGAAGGCATCAGCGAGTACATCGGCTCTTTTGACGCGCAAGGCAATGGCATTCATATCCCCGCAAAAAATAAGGGAAAACTCGCGTATTTGGCCAACGCCCAGGCCAACAACGTCTTTATCGATTTGGCGACCTTGCTCAAAGCGCCAGCGGAGCGCTTTTCCGGCGCGTCGATGAACATTTACTACGCGGAAAGTTGGGGCTTGATCGATTTTTTGCTCAGTGCGCCTAACTTGCGCGGCAAATTGCCACCGTTTTTTCGCAAGATCCGTCAGGGTGAAGATGGCTTGCAGGCGTTTAAGTCAGTGTATGGCGAAGATATTTCAGCCCTTGATGCGCAATGGCGCGCCCACATCTATGAACAAACCCAGGCCCGCAGCGGTTGGATGAAGTTGTTTTCCGGTGAAAGTATTGACGATTGGACCATTCACGAGGGAGGCCAATGGCGGGTGGCCAACGGTGAAATTCAAGGTGCAGGCGACCGCTTGTACAACTATCTGATTAAGCATGAAATTCCCCTTGAAAACTTCAGCTACGAACTCGATCTGCGTTTGGAGCGCGGTGTGACTGGTCTGATTTTGGGCAACAATTTCCACGGCGAGTATCCGTACTACTACCTTATTGAAATTGCACGAGATGCTGTGCTTCTCAAGCGCGCGTGGTCGGCCAATCAGATCGAGCCGGTCATTCAGGCTTATGCCGAATTGCCGTTGGGAGAGTGGGTGCATGTGCGGGTAACTGTTGTCGATCGTATCTTGCGCATGCAGGTGGGCGGGCGCGAGGTGTTGACCGCGCGGGTCGATCGCGATCGCTATTCGCTGTTCGGCCTGTATTTGTACCGCGCACGCGTTCGCTTCAAGAACATTCAGATTCGGCGTGAAGGTCCGGAAACTTTGGGCCTTGCCGTGACGCCGGCCGCGCCGCCGGCCGCGGGTGGTCCTGCCGAACCGCAGCCCAAGCCGTAGTAGCTGGCCCCTTAGCCTCTCGGTCCAGCGACAGCCTTAAAATAGCCCGATTCCGCTGAGTAGCCGGTCGCACCTTGGTTGGCGATGCTCCATTGGGTCACGTCATTCCAACGCCGCGACCATTGGCCCAACCACAGCAGACGCCACCGCAAATTGCCTTGATCGAGCTTGGATTGGTCGAGCTTGGTCAGCGCATCTGCCAACGCCCCCGTATCTAGCCACGGCATACCGGCAAAACCCAAGCGCAAATCGGCGTCGAGTTGAATCCGCAGCGCAGGCGTATTGACCCATTGGGCCACCGGTATGGAAAAGCCCTGTTTTCGCCCCAAAATACAGTCGGCTGGCAAATAGCGCGCCAAAAGTTGACGAATAATCCGCTTGCTCTGGTTGGTGGTGACGCGATCGCGGGCGTCGATTTGCCAACAAGCGTCTGTAAAATCAGAGTCCAGCAGCGGCGCGCGCGTTTCTACCGCAAACGCCATGCTGGCCACGTCGACTTTGACGCAGAGATCTTCTGGCAAGTACAAGGAAAAATCCAAGCCGAGCGCGCGATCGAGTTCGTTGAAGGCCGGCAATGCCAAAAAGCGTTGAGCAATCGTAGCTTGCCAGCCTTGCTCGGCCAAAATCGGCCTCAAGGTCGGCTTAAAGCAATCGTGCAAGCGGTTGAGTTGATCGCGCTGAGCCGCAATCGCCTGTGCACCATTACCAAGTAATCTTAATGCTTTAAAAGCCAAATCGCCTGCACCACCCTGCTTGGACGCTTCAAGCCGTTGGGCAAGGGCGTCCGGCAGGGCAAACCCGAGCGTGGCGCGAAATTGCTGCCGCAAGGCGAACAACCGCGCACCGGAGTAACCGCCTTGGACCTCATCGCCGCCGTCGCCGGTCAAAATCACGCGGTGGTGGACGCCCGCAGCCTGCGCGATCAAGTAGGTGGGCAGCGCCGAGGAATCACCAAAAGGTTCGCCATATTGCCGCACAAGTTCCGGCAGTTGTGACAGGTCGTCGGCAGACACGTCCAACACCACGTGCTTGACGCCGGTCGCTTTGGCGACTTTTTCCGCGGTGGCAAATTCATCGGCGTTTCGATCGGCCGTGCGCACAGTATAGGCTGTCATACCAGCCACTTGCCGCGCAGCAACCGCTGTCACGAGCGCGGAATCGAGGCCGCCGCTCAGAAAAGTCGCGACCGGCACATCGCTGCGCAGGCGCCTCTCCACGGCTTTTTGCAGCAGATCATCCAGTTGATCCAAACTTTGGCCGTCGAGCGGCTTGCCCGGATTGGCGAACGGAATCACGGCAGCCGCGCTGAAATTGGCGCCTTGGTCGTCAAACGTCATGGATTGACCCGCTGTCAATTTGCGCACTTGGCGAAAAATCGTCCGCGGCGCTTCAATGTAACCGCTAGCCAAAAAATGTTCGACGGCGACCGGATCAATGTCGAGCTTGATCCGTTGGGCCAACAACCACAGCTGCAACGAAGCCAAAGTCGATGAAAAGGCGAGCCGTTCACCATGTTGCCAATAATACAGCGGCTTTTTGCCGACGCGATCGCGCGCCACATGCAGTTGCTTGTTCGGCGCGTCCCAAAACGCAAACGCGTACATGCCGCGAATGCGCAAAAGCGTTTGCGCCAAGCCCCAAGTTTGCAACGCGACGAGCAATACTTCAGTGTCGCTGGAGCCGCGAAATTCAGCGCCGTTGGCTACAAGATCTTTACGTAATTCCAAGTAGTTGTAAATTTCGCCGTTGAACGTCAACGCGCAACCGTCGCGGCCGCGCATGGGCTGAGCACCTGTGTACGTCAAATCCAAAATCGCCAAGCGGCGGTGGGCCAGCGCCACGCCGTTGGCTTGCCAGAGGCCTTGGCCGTCCGGGCCGCGGTGGGTCATGGCGTCGCGCGCATCGGTGATGTCGCCCAACTCCGCGTTACCCCAAGGTCTTTTTTGCCGCACTCTTTCTAGATCGACCAGACCAAAAATGCCGCACATCTGCAGGCTCCTCGTGACTTTGCCACGTCGTGGACCGCGCGCAGCGCCATGTTACGCCATCGGCGGCGGGATGCTAGCTTGCAACGCGACAATCAAAACGCGATCATCTGGCAATGCACAAGGCCATTCCACGCATCTTGTTGGTTTCAGGCAGTTTTGCTCCGAGTCTGGCCATCGGCGGACGGCGGGCGGAAAAAATGGCCCACTACCTCGCGACCCACGGTTGGGAGGTGACGGTGCTGACGATGCATCCGCAATACATGCCGCCCATCGACTTGACCTTGCCGATTCAGTCGACTTATCAGCTAATTAGGACACATGTGCTGTCGCCGCGCACTTTTTTGCGCCGCAAAAATGCCGCCGCCAGTGGCGGGCAGACTAGCGAAGCGGCCGAGCCATCCAAAGCAATGGCCAAACGCAACCACACGCAAATATTTAAGAAAATGGCAGGACGCTTGCTGGCCCGTTGGGAAATCCCCGACGAGTGGATCGGCTGGTTGCCGTTTGCGTTGCGGGCGGTGCGTGGACGCCAATTTGATGTGGTGCTGTCGACAGCGCCGCCGTTTAGCGGGCATGTGCTGGCGCGTGTGATCGCCAAAATTCTGAACGCAAAGCTGGTTTTGGACTACCGCGATCCGTGGTCAGAACTGCAAACCGGCCCAAATGAACCCAAGCATCGCAAATTGGAGGACGCTTGCCTGCGCGATGCGGCGCTAGTAATCGGGGTAACGCCGACCGTTTGCGCTTGGCTATCCAGGCGAAGCAAGCAGAATATCGTTTTAATTACTAATGGTTTTGTTGAAACGGCGGCGAAGCAGCCGTTGCATTTGCCGCTCGAGTTGGTGTACGCGGGGTCGCTGGCCTACGGCCGCGACTTGCAGCCGATCTTGCAGGCTATGGCGCAATTGCGCAGCGAAAGTGCTAAGTTGCGGCCGCATTTGACCTATGCTGGGGCATTTGGCGCGCACTTGCTGCAGCAGGCGCATGAGCTGAACCTACCTGATCAAGTGCAAGATCTGGGTCAAATTGCCTCGGCACGGGCGCTGGAATTGCTGATAGGCCGTGTCGCCGTTGTCATCGTGTCTGCGGGTTTTGACTACGCGTATCCCGGCAAGATTTTTGAAATTATTGGCCACCAAGTCCCCATGCTGCTGTTGGCGCCGGGTCCTTGCGCGGCGACGCAGTTGGTGGAAAAACACCGGCTGGGTTGGTGGCGAACACCGCAGGATATTGATGGAATTTGCCAGGATCTGCGCCAAATGGCCGCGGGTCAAGTGCCGCGGCCGACCGATTTGCAGCTCTTGCATGTGGACACCGTGATGCAGCAACTGGATTTGGCCCTGCGGACAACACTTTCGGTATAGATTTCGATTTTTGTGCTGATTGTGGCACAGTAGCGCGCGGCGCTTTTGCGCCCAAGGAAACGCATGTCGGTGGTTGTCGAAGAAGAACTTTCTACTTACGCGATCTTACACGAGTTGGTTCGCGCCGTTGAACACGCAGTTGGCCCTGTGCGCGCGCCGATCGGCATCGTGCTCGGCTCAGGCTTGGGGGCTCTGGCCGATCAAATCGAGCAACCGCGCCGCGTTGCCTACAGCGCACTGCCGCATCTGGCGGCCTCGACCGTCATCGGTCACGCGGGTCAACTGGTGGTCGGCCGCTGGCATGGGCGTGAAGTCGTGGTGCTCGCGGGCCGCGTGCATCGCTATGAAGGCCATGATTTTGAGCAAGTAGCGCTGCCCGTTCGTTTGTTAGCGGCACTGGGGATTGACACGCTGATCGTCACGAACGCGGCGGGCGCAGCGCACACCGGCTTGCAACCCGGTGAACTCATGTTGATTGCCGATCATTTGAACCTGCAAGGCGGCAATCCGCTGATTGGCGTCAATGACGAACGCATCGGGCCGCGCTTTCCGGATATGACCCAAGCCTATGATCTCGCGTTACAAAATTTGGCATTGCAGGTTGCCGCGCAGCGCGGCATTGCCCTGCAACACGGCGTTTATTGCGCGCTGTCGGGACCCGCTTATGAAACCCCGGCTGAAATTCGCATGTTGGCGCGCCTCGGCGCCGACGCCGTCGGCATGTCGACCGTGCCGGAAGTCATCGCGGCGCGCCACATGGGTGTGCGGGTGTTGGGCATTTCGTGCATCACCAACCTCGGCGCAGGTTTAGGTCAAGGTACGCTGGACCATGCCCATGTCGGCGCGGTGGCCGGTCAGGCCAGCGAGCGGATGCTCAATTTGTTGAGCGGCGTGGTTGAGGCGTTACCGGACAGCCAGGTCGTACGGAGGATTTCTTGATTCATTTGGACGATATCTTGCGCGAACATCCAGACTTAGCACCGTTAGTCGCGGCTGCTCAAGCGGTACGCGCCAACGCCTACGCGCCCTATTCCGGTTTTGCTGTAGGATCGGCCTTGCGCGGCATATCGGGCAAAATTTACGTCGGCGTCAATGTCGAAAATGCCTCGTACCCGGTTGGTGTTTGCGCCGAACGCAGCGCGGTGTCGCAAGCGATTGGCCTTGGCGAACGCGAATTTGACGAAATTGTGGTGGTCACGGACGCAGCCCATGCCGCAGCGCCATGTGGCTTTTGTCGACAGTGCTTGGCCGAATTTGGCTTGGATTTACAGGTGACTGCGATTGGCAAGGGCGGCATCGCCCGCCGCACTACGTTGCGCGACCTGTTGCCGCAAGCGTTTACCCCGGACAGTTTTGAGCCGATGCCGGGTAGAAAAGGCTGAAACTTTTAATTTTTCCTGAAACTACGGCAGGTCTTGCGGCAAGGCCACTTGCACCAACCGCGGCCACTTGACGTCGTCAGTCAATTTCTCAAACGATGCCAAAGCAAACGCCAGGGCAATCATCGACGTATCCTTATCCAATTCCGGATGTTGCACTGCACCGACGCAGAAATTGCCCGTCGTCGTCGGGCATTGCGCCAGCGGATGCGCGGCCGAAAACGGCCCGGTCGGACCCAGCGCCGAGCGAATTTGCATCACACTATCCAATGGTTTGATGTAAGTCACCAACAGCCGCCCCGAGGCATGACGGCGCAGCGAAAGATCGCCGACATCAAATAGGATCGGCTGCGCTTCGTCGACCTTATTGCTGAATTTGTTAACAGCCACCGCATATTGCCAAGCGTCGCCTTCGCCGATTTTGTCCACGGCGATGCGCGCCGCATAACATGCACGGCTCCAACCAGTGTTGGCCGAAGCGCAGCCGTAGGCGTACAGCCAGTTGCCGTCGACTAGAGCGCTTTGGCCAAACGCAGGGCGGTCTGCTGTCCAGAGCAGCTGACTTGAGCGGACAAAATTGCCCTTGGCAGGGTCGAATTTGGCCACCGATCGCCCGACGGTTTTGATGCCAAATGCGGCGCCCGCGGCGAAATGCCACGTTTCGTAGAATTGCCAAACATCGCTGCCGACGCGCACGGCGTCGAGCAGGGTAACAAAATCGCTCCCCGTGGCCGTGGCGGGCAAGGCCGTGACAACAGGCCCGAATTCTCCGGCGCACGCTGCGGCCTTGCCCGTCAGGACCACGGCTAGGCCATCCGCACGGGCACCGGCACTTGCGGCGCCGTCAAAAGTCCACAGCGTGGCGCCGCTGGGCAATTCGACCGAGTGGCCGAGGCCGGGAACAAATTGGGCGTTTTCAAAGAGTTTGCAACCGGAGACAGTGCCGAGGCTCGTTTCCACTTGCAACGCGGTGCCCTGCGGGTCCAGTGGGATCGTGCAACTGTTCAGGGCGAGGCATGCGACCAATAGCCTGAAGTTAATGCGAAACATACCGCACCCCCAGCACAAAGCGCAGCGCCTCTCGATTCACCAGCAGGCCAGCGCCGCTTCCAACGTCAAGCGCAACAAAGGGCACAAATTCGCCATGCTGACCTGGCAGCGCGACGCCGAGCATTGTCCGCAGATAACCGCGCTTGGCCACGTAATAATCCAGTGGAACCAGAAATTCACTGTGCAAAGCCCACAGCGGTTGCCAGTTCGGCGAAATCGGCCAACGCAGTGTCACATCGGCGCCCGGGGCGTGACTCAGGCCGTCGCCGAGAAAATCGCTGACGAGTTCTGCGGCCGCGTGTGGGCCAAATAGCGCAACAAGCCCCGGTAGATGCCAGCGATCGTTGAGGCGCAGCGTCAAACGCATCGGACCCAGCCGACGCCGCAGCGCGAGATCGACGTCCAAACTAAGGCCATTGCCGCCAAAAGCCAGCGAATCGGCGCGAATCGGATCGTTCATCACGAAATTTCCAATTGTTTTAGCTTGTTGCCGTGACAGGCCCAAGCCAAATTCGAGCATACCGTCGGGCGTATGGAGCGGAACCGCCGCCACAAGTGCGGCGCCAAACTGCCATCGCGCCAGTTCGTCGGGTATAGGCAAAGGCGAACGCACGTTGTCGGCGGCGATAAGCACATCTGCCAGCAAGCGAATTTGCCAATCCCCCTGCTGCCAGCGCCACAGCCCCAGTTCTCCGGCCAGCTTGGCGTGCGCGCGCCCGTCGGCGCTGAGCTCAAGCGCTGGCGCGTCGCGTTCGGCCGAGTCCGTGCGTGTGATGGCGCGTGGCAAATCGGGCAATAGTTCTGCATAGCTAGGCAGGCCAGCCAGCGACAGCAAGCAGACGACAAAGTAGCGCATCAGTAGGTCACGCTCACAAAATGCGGGAAATAGTAGTCTTTGGGGCTAGGGCGCAAATCGCTTTCAAAACGGCTAGGTACGTAGCTCACCGCCATGCCGCCGCCGCGGATTTCGGGGTGACCTTTGCCAGCGTAGACAAAGGCTCCCTCTTCAAAAGATTCGGGTGGTCGAAAAAACGACTGGGCGGCGCTCCACGGGCCTTCGGGCGCAGCGGCTGTGCGAATCGCAAGGGTTGTGGCGCCAAAGCCTTCAGATTGGAACATTGTGTAAAGTTGCAGTTTTTCGTCAAAGTGCACGGAAGATTCAGGGGCACCCAAAGTGAAAATCGCGGCGGGTGTGGTGGCAAAGTTCGCGGCATTTTGCCAAGCGCCGCTGGCAAAGAATTCGCCGTGAGAAAAATCTGCTTTTTCAGCGTCTTTGATGGCAAAGCGCGCAATGACGTAGTCGTGGGTTGCTCCCTTGGCACCGTACACGTAGACAAAATCGCCGTGAACTGTTCCCGCGGTGCCGAGGATCAAATCGGTAGAAGGATTGGGCATTTGCGCTTCTTTGGCCTGCCATTGTAGCGGATCGGTGTCGGCATCGGCGACAAAATAGGCAGCTGAGCCTTCGGCGCCAAAGCCGAACTGGCCAACGCCCGTCTGTAGAAGGAATTGGCCAAAGATCACCAGTCCTTTGCCGACGCGGGCGCAGGCACCGGGCCAAAACCACCGCGGGCCATTTTCTTGGAAAAATGAACTGGGATGGCCGTCCTTGTCGCCCCAATAAAACGCCATGTACGCCGATTTTGGGTCGTAGCCCGTTTGAATGGCTAGAGAATTTCGAATGAAATAGCCAGTGTCCGTATTGCGTGTCGCGTCTTTGGCAATCGAGCTGTCGCCGAACAGCCACAAGATGCGGTTGTCGCCCAGATCACAGGAGTATGCGCCGTCGCCGCCGATCCAGCGCGGGTCGTGTTGGAACAAGCTATCGAGTTCTGGCCATAATTTGGCGGTTTTGACCACTGGCTCGGCGCCGCATGCCGTGAGCGAAAAGGCGAGCGCGGCCATGAAAAACCAGCGATACATGGGACAGCCCGCGCGAATTGTCGCGCATGTCTGACACGTTATGCGCCACGGTCAGCGGCGTCAAGCCGCTCAACAGCCGCCCTCGGCTTCGGGGCCGCAGATGCCTTCGTGGACTTCGCATTGGCCGTCTCGCAGGCAACTCAGGGCTTTGCGGCAGTCTTTGCTATTGAGCGCCCCGCACTTACCGTCGACGACGTAGCAAGCGCCGACCAATTTACACGCCGCGAGCGATTGGCAGGCGTTGTCGTTGGCCGGTTCGCACACGCCGTTTTTGGCGATGCAACGGTGCTCGTCGCTGCAAGTCTTTGAACTTTCGCAGTCTTTATTCGTGGTTACGCCACAGCCATCTGCAACCACACTGCAGGCGCCGAATTCTGCGCAGGACTTGCTGCGCTGGCAGTCTTGTTGAATCGCCGCAACACAACGTGCGCCATCGAGCTCACATCGGCCATTGGCTGCGCAATCAGCCGAACGGCGACAGTCACTGGCGCTGGCAGCGATGCAGGCGTATGGATCGCTGTTGCTGCATTCGCCGTAGTAGGTGCATCGCGGAGTTTTGGCACAATCAATAGCTTCAGGTACTTCCGCTGCGGCGTCAGGCTCAGGAGACTCATCCGCTTGCGGTTCAGCTTCAGAATCATCGTGTTCACTGTCTTCGCCATCGCCGCAATGCTCCGTTGCATCCGCGTCAAAGCAATACCCGACACCGCCAAACGCACAAGCCCCAGCCTCCTTACATCCTGAACTTGCAAGGCAATCTGCTTCAGACAGCGCAACACAACCGTCGCGGCCCAAATGACACTGGCCGCTTTGGCGGCAGTCCTGTGTGAGGCGACAATCCGCATCGCTGCCGCGCACGCAAGCCCCCGCCTTGGCCGTGCACAAACCGTCGATTTCACCCTCATTTTCATCCGCATCGTCGCCACCGATTTCTTCATTTTCAGCCAATGCCGCATTGCAGCGCCACGATTTGTGGCAATCGGCGTCGCTCAGCACTTGGCACTGCCCATCCTTGAGCGAGCAGGCGCCGTGATCCTGGCAACCATTGCTGCCGAGACAGTCGCTGGCGCTTTTGGCAACACATTGATGGGCTTGTAAGACGCACAAGCCGTCGTCGACACAGCCGTCGGAATAGCGGCAATCGTCGTGGGTCTTGCGCAAGCAGCGGCCGCCCGCGGCGGAGCAGCGGGCCTCACCGTGGCAAGCTTCTGAGTTAATGCAAGAATCTCCGTCCACCTCGCACTGTCCGGCCATCGCTTTGCAGCCGCCTTCGGCCAGGCAGCGCCAGCTTTTTTCGCAATCGTCGTCGCTCGCCGCCACACAGCGCCCATCCTTGGCGCGGCACAGGCCATCAAGGTCGCATTCCTCTTTGGCTTTGCAGTCGGCGGAAGTCAACGCAGGCAGGGCCAACTTGCCAAAATACCCCACCGCGGCTGGGAAGTCTGCCGCGTCGGCGTCGGTATCATCAGCCGCTGAGGGATTGGCAGCATCTGAACCAACAATCTCTTGCAGTCCGCGTGCCTCTAGGCCGACCAGAGCACCCGTTGCACTGCGCGCTATCATCACAAACGCCCACAGCGCGGCGATCGCTGCCGCGGTGTGCCAAGAACCCAATTTGTCGAAAAAAAGCTTGTCCGCCATCGCACACCTCCAAGAGTCTCGCTCCTGATTCAGTGTTATTGCATACGGCGTGCCAACGCGGCAGAAATTTTATTTGTTGTAATATCGGAATATTAGCGAAGTATCCGCGTGCACACGCCATGAGATAGTCTACGATTTATAGATATTTGCTACGAATTAGAGCATCTGCTGCATGCGTTGCTGCAGCAGGTCGGCACTGGCGGCATCGGGCAACCAATCGACTGTGCCAAAGCTGCGGTGAAGCAGGTCGAACCGGCGCATTTCTCGAGAAAAATCATAGGCTAATAGCACGGGAATCTGGACATGCCCCGCGGCCCGAACAGCTGCGAGTATGTATAACCCCTGATGATGACTTAGATGCCGCCATGCGCGTTCGCCGTCGCCGCCGTGCTCGCGCGCCGCTTGTGCGTGGTCACCCAGCAGCGTCGAGCGCGGCACGCGGTCAAAGCGCATGTCCAGCAGCAGCACATGCATCGTTTGACTGGCCAAAATCGCCAAGGCTTGTGCGCCGCTGTGCGCTTGCAAATACGTAGGCCCCACCACATGGCGGGTGTAGTTGTCCAAGTATTCATTGCCATCTTCGACAATTAGCACGTTTGCATCTGCTAGTTGCATGCTGGCTATCCCTCCAACGGAAACGCCCGAGGCAGCCGAATACACACAGCTTTTACCCACGGCGCCGATTCAGCACGCACATCCAAACCGCCATCGTACCGTGCGACCAAATCTGCGCTCAGACCCAAACCGTGCTCAATGCTTTGGTTTTGCACCTGTTCTGGGGTCAGCGTTCCAAGCACTTGGTCTTGCACGGCAAAGACCACTGTCTCCAAGCCCGTGATCGGTGAAATTTCAACCTCCACCCGCAGACCGATGGCCATTTCTCCTTGTGCCACTGAGGCTTGCAGGGCATTGCGGAAAACGTTGGTCAGCACTTCCTCAAACGCGGCGCGGGGCATCAAGACCGAGACGGGCAATTCGACGGCATGCAGCGACAATGGCTCGATTTGGCTTGAGGCCAACGCCGGCTCACGCCGTGTGCGGCCAAAGATCTGGATCAGCATTGGCGCGTCGATGCGCAATAAGCGAATCGTATCTAATAAGTTGCGCACGGCCCCGTACGCATCGGTGTTGAGCATGCGCGCGATCTGGCGCAGCCGCTGCCCCAACGCCTGACGGTGGCGCGCGCTGAGCCCCTGCACCCCGCCCAAAGGACGACCGAGGCGCCGAAGTCGCACAAAACCTTGTATGAGCATCGACATAACGGCATCGCGGCGTTGCAGGTTCAAACGCACACCGCGCGCTTGACCCAGGCGCTGCAAATCGGCGACGTAGCCGAAAAGTCGATCGGCCACACCGTCCTGGCCACCCGCGCCTAGGAGTTGGTCCCGCGCTGCTAACGCAACGGCGGCGTCACCGCGCAGCACAGCGTCGGCCAAACTATCCAAAATTAGGGTATTGTGTTTAAGCACTTCGTGGCGAATCGCCGCCAGCAAGCGCTGCACTTCTGGCCCAGTTTCGGGATGCGCATTGATCAAGTAGCGCAGGTCGCGGCCGCCGAAACGCCGCCACAAGAACCAAACCAAAAGCAAAATACCAAGCCCTATCAAGGCAATAAGCGCTCGCGGTGCTTGGCTCAAACGGGCGTGGATGTCGGCGCGCAGCAGGCGGGCCTCGGCGAGTTCGGGCGTGTCGAGGCCGCGCGCCTTGGCGCGCACCAACGCACGGTCCAGACGTGTGCGAAAATCCTGTAGTTGCGCGCGATTGTGCAGATCGTCGATGAAATTGCGCGGCAGTTTGTCGGCTTGCAGACGCACGGTCAAAGGGACTACTTCTACTAGCCCCAACTGCTCGGCGCGAGCTAAGTGTATCTGCGCTTTATCTATTTTACCCGTCTCGACGAGCCAACGACCTAGGAGGGCCTGCATTTCCGCTTGGCCATCCTGGCCTCGTAAAGACGCCTCCAACGCCGCAATGGCTGCGTTCACTTCGCCAAGTCCGTGTAAGTACATGGCCAAATCGCGCTGCAATTCGGGCCGAACTGCGCCGTTCGCCAGCGCCTCTTGCAAAAGCGCCGCCGCATCGCGGAACCGATCCAGACCGGCGAGTTTTTGCGCCCGCAAGCGCACATCATCGGCGCCACTAGGCAGCACAAATTGCGGAGATGGCTCTGGATCTGCGATGCCAATCGAGTTTTCCAGTGCGATGCGCAACGCCAGCGCCTCTCTGCGTGTGGTGGCTGCATCGGCATCGGCGTCGCGCAGGTAATGCTTGAGCTCCACAAGTGCCCGTTTTAATTGGCCCGATCCGCGCAGCGCCTGAATCAAATCCCAGCGCAAAGCCGTGTCAAGCGGCGCGTAATGCGCTGCCTGGTCAAGGAAAATGGCACTTTCCGCTGCCCGCGGATGTTGCGGCCATGCCAAATACAGCCGTCCCAGGCCCGCCTGCGCCCGCGCGACCTGCTTTTCATCGCCTAGCCCCAACTGCAACGCGCGCAACCACGCTAATTCTGCTTCATAATTGGCCTGCTTTGCCAACGCCAATTCTGCGATTGCCGCGTGCGCCAACGCCACATCGGGGGCCAATTGCAGCGCTTTTGCTAGTGCTTGCGCCAAATTCTGGTCCGGCGGCGTAGCTGACAGCACCTGTAGCGCCAAAGATCTTGCATCCTGCACGGCTTTTTGCCGTTCAGGCGTTGGCGCAACCTGCGCTTTTTTTTGCGCTTCTGCCACCCTGCTCTGGCGCTGCGCGACATCGACGCCCTGCAATGCCGCTTCTTCAAACAGTTTTTCCGCCGTTTCGTATTCGCCCAGTTGAAACCGGCAATCGCCGCGCAGGGCAGCCAACTCGGCCAGTGTTTTTTTTGCGCCCTTGCGCGGCAACGTCTTTTTGCAGAGTTCCACGGCCAAGTCTGCGTCCGCGCAGAGCCCACGCAGGGCGGTGACCCGCGTTTGTAAACAAGTTACGGCGGGATCGCGCGGGGCGAGCGGCTGAGCGGTCGCCAACTGTGCAGCGGCTTGGGCCAAATCTTGGGTCGTGCCGCGGGCCACCAGCAGTTCGGCGTAGTGCAAGCGCGCAAGCAAATGCGGCGGGTCAATTTCAACTGCCTGTAACCACAACTGTTCTGCCAGTAGCGTCCTCCCCTCTTGCTGCTCAGCGACTGCCCATTCATCCAATACAGCGGCATCGGTCGGGCGCAGGGCGGCGGCCAAACGCAATTGGCCCAACGCGGAGGCGTTGTCCTTTTGCGCCCGCAACAGGCGCGCCTTGTCGATGACCAATTGCGCAACTGCCGAAGCTATATTTATATTTTCAAGTGCCTGTGCGCACGCCACGACTGCCGGCGCACCCGGCGTCACCGCGTCCGGCAGGCCAACTGCGGTCAAGCCGGCCAGCAACCACGGGCTAACCATGCCGAAGATCGCGAATTTTAAGGCCTAGTTGGTTCATACGCAGGCGCACGGCTCGTCCGCGCTGGCCGTCGCCGAGCAACTGCTCCGCCATCACCGCGAAATCGCCGTCACAGCGCTCAAACAGCTGCTGCAGCACTTGGCGTTCAAGGCTGGCGCTCACTTCAGAAAGCGCGTCCGCAGGCTGCAGTTTGACCGCAAAATGGGGGTCCGCGGTCGGTGCTACGATTTGTAGAATTGGCACAACGTTTGAGATTATTTGTACTTCTGAGTCATCGGGTTCAACGGCGTGCAGCAACTCACTGACCAACGCGGCGTCGATTTGCAGCCTTGTGGCATGCAGCGTCATGCCGCCGCGCAGGGCCTCCAGCGCAGCGAACAGGGTGAACGTCACCAAATTTTCAATGAGCATCGCGACTTCACGCATGTTGCCGGGCCATGAATGCTTGCGCAGCGCCGCCCAAGCCAGCGGCGGCAGGGCCAATTCAAGGGCGTTTGGCTGCGGATCGGCCTTCAAATCAGCGCCCATCAGCAGGCGAATGGGCGCGTTGGTCGGCAGGGCCAAGGCCTTGGCCAGCGGTTCGCGCAAACTCGCAATGGCCGGCCGTTTGGCACATTGTTCGGCTAAACACCTTAAGATAAACGGTAAATCTGGCTGACGCTCGCGCAAGGGCGGCACGGTCATGCGCGTGGCCGGCGACAGGCGCATGTACAAATCGCGGCGGAAACGCCCTTCGGCCACGGCTTGATGGAGTGCAACATTGCTTGCTACAACGATTTTGACATCGACCGCGATGTCGCGCGATGAACCCAAGGGCTGCACACTGCCATGCTGCAGCACACGCAAAAGCTGTTTTTGCAAATCCATAGAACTATTCTGGATTTCGTCCAAGAACAGGGTGCCGCGGTCGGCTTCTTGGAAGGCACCCGGGCGATCGACGGCGCTACCGGTGTAGCTGCCGCGCAGCGCGCCAAAGAGCAGAGCTGGGGCTAAATCCGCTGGAATTGTTGCTAAATCGAGAGCAACAAAAGGGCCGCGGCGGCCGCTGTTGGCGTGAATAAACTGCCTAGCGAGGTGCGATTTGCCGGTGCCGGTCTCGCCTTCCAACAACACCGGCAGCCCGCCGCGCGCCAGCACCGCCAAACGCTGGCGCAGCGCGCGCATGGCGGGGTCGCGACCCCATAAAACATCACCGTCTTCAAGCGGTTGTGCGGTCTCCGCCAGCGCGCTATTGATGCGAATGCGCAGTGTATCGGCGCCGCTGGCGTCCAAAAAATACGTCAACGCCGTCGCAGAAACGTCTTGCGCGGCCTCGGCCAGCGCCAAATCTTGCACCGCAGTGAGCAACACGACAGGCAAATCAGGCCAGCGTTTGCGAATTTCCCGCAAGATCGCTACACCTTGCAATCGCCGCGTGCGCTTGGAAACCGGGCCGGGTTCCAACGGCAGCAGGCGGTCGTCGGGCACGTCAAAATGCACGTCGAGCAGTACGACATCGACTTGGTCGCTGTTTAAGCCGAGCCAGTCCAACGCCGCTGGGCCGTCGGGCAGACGACCGGCATAATGGGTGGTAACTAAACTAACTTCTGGCATTTGCGTCGCAATCAACTGCGTGTACGCCAACCCGTCGTCGATGACCAAAACCCGGGGTTTAGCCATCGGCTTGCACCTCAGCGCGCATTTGGCGAATCGCTTGGGCCAGAGCCAAAAAATCGGATTCAATTTCAGATCGTTGCAATTCATCGGCGCTGGCGTGCCGCCAAATCAGGGCGCTGGCCACACAAGTGCGCAAATGCCGGGCATGTGGGTAGCCGTCATAGGTCGGCCCAGCGGCCTCAAGGAATTGTTGCCAAAGCATTTCAGCACTTTGCGCTCCGTGGGCACCGTGACGCGTGCGCAAAAGCGCGTCTTGCAGCGCGGCGTAGAGTTCCGCTTTCGTGCAATCGGGCGCCAACATCGCCAACGGCAAGCGCAAATGTTTGCCCAAGTCGTGCTGCAAATCGTCGAGCAAGTCGAGCATCGGCGCAGCGTACGCGGCGGCAACCCGCGTGTCAATCCGGCAATAGTTCTGCAAATTCATGGTAGTTGACACAGCAGTACAGCTCAGCATAGATTGGCGTCGCGGCTGCCTGATCGGCCCAATCGGCACATGGAGACGACCCTGCGTTATTTACACACCATGTTGCGAGTCAGGGACTTGGAGGCAGCGCTGACGTTTTTTGTCTCCCAGTTGGGTTTGATCGAATCGCGGCGCAAAAGCAATGAGAAAGGCAGATTTACCTTGGTTTTCTTGAAATCGCCCGCGCCTGATGACACGGCAGAAATTGAACTGACTTGGAATTGGGATCAAAGCGAGCCGTACACAGTCGGGCGTAATTTTGGGCATATCGCGTTGGAAGTCGGCGATATTTACGCGACTTGTGCCCGTTTGCAAAGTTTGGGGGTGACGATTTTACGGCCGCCGCGCGATGGGCACATGGCGTTTGTGCGTTCGCCAGACGATCAATCCGTGGAGCTGTTGCAGCGCGGCGCCGCGCTAGCTGCTGCCGAGCCTTGGTTGTCGCAGCCAAACGTCGGTCAGTGGTAGCGGCTGCCGCGAAAAAAGTCACGTCATTCCAAGATTTTGACGCGATTGCGTCGCGCCGTCCTTGCACGACCGCTGGCGTTGGTGGCAAACTGGCGGTGAGCCTGTAGCTTGGCAAACTCGGGCAATTTGGGGTGGGCGACGGCAATGACTGAAGATCTGCGATTTTGTCCCCATTGCGGCACCCGCACCGCTGATGCATTTTGCCCGCAAGATCAGGTAGCTACGTTTGAACTCAAAGCTGGGGATCCCGACGGCGCGCGCTTAAACGCCGGCGATGTCGTGGCCGGCAAATACCGCGTCACCAAAATGCTCGGGCGAGGCGGTTTTGGTGCCGTCTACGAGGCCGACCACACCGGCGGTTTGGGCAAAGTCGCGTTAAAACTGCTGATTCTGGCTGATCAAAACCCAGATGACATCAAACGGTTCTACCGCGAAGCGCAAGTCACGGCCCAACTCAAGCACGCCAATACCGTGCGGGTGTTTGATGTGGGGCAACTGCCTTCGGGCTCTTTGTTTTTGGCGATGGAACTGCTGCACGGCATTTCACTTGAAGACGAACTCAAGCAGCGGCACAAAAGCCACCAAGTGCTCACGCATGCTGAAGCCATTGATATGGCAATCGATGTGCTCAAAAGTCTGTCCGAAGCCCACGGCAACGGTTTGGTACACCGCGACTTGAAGCCCGCGAATTTGATGATCATTGAAGTCGATGGCGACAAGATGGTCAAGGTGCTCGATTTTGGCATCGCGCATGTGCAGGATTCTTCGCTCACGGGATCCGGTCACGCCTTGGGCACGCCGGTGTACATGAGCCCAGAGCAGTGCCGTGCCCAACCGCTTGATGCTAGGAGCGATTTGTATGCGCTCGGCGTGATTTTGTACCGCTGCGTGTCAGGGCGGCCGCCGTTTGTGGACACCAATCCGCTGTCGATCATGTTTGCCCATACCAGCCAAAACCCGACGGACATCCAGCTGATAACCCGCACAGAAATCAGCGTGATGTTTGGCGAAATCGTCCACCGTGCGCTGGCCAAACACCCCGACGACCGCTACGCCAACGCCCGTGAAATGCGCCAAGCGCTGGAACTCGCTCGTGCGCAAGCCACGACAATCCAGCCGCCCGACCTTGGGGCGACGGCAAATTTGGGCAACCGTCCACTGGCTCCACCTCCGGCACCGGTCAGTTCTGGTAAAAATCAAGCAGTGTCAGCGGCATCACCGCGTTTTGTGGTCAGCGGCGACACGGCGGGCTTGGTCGCCGATTCCGCGGCCTACGACAACACATTTACGTCAAATTCCGCCGATTTGCTTGCGCATAGCGCAGCAGTTTCGGCTGCGCAAGCCGCAATCGTTGCCCCCCCCGCCGCCGTAAGCGTGTCGCCCAACATGCCGGCCGCTGCGCCAATGCTCGCCGTTCAAAGCCCCATAACAATTGATGAAAAGCCCATTGGCGCTACGCCAACGCTACAGCCACCGCTGCCCGCGCGCGGCAAAGGCGGCTGGATCGCGGCATTTGCGGCCGCTGTGGTTGGCTTAACTGGCTTGATTCTATGGCGAACGGCGGAAAAGCCCGCAGGCGCCGCTGCCCAGCCGCCTGTGGAGGCCGCCGCAGCCGTTGCCGCAACGCCGCCCCCAACTCCGTTGCCAGCGCCGATGGCGCAGGTTGCGCCGGCCGCGCCAAGCGCGCCAAATCCTGCGCAAGTACCCGATGCTGGCGTTGCCGCCGCCAGCGCAGCGCCCGTGCCTGCGCCCGCTGCCGCGGCCGCACTTGCGCCCGCGGACGTGGGCAATTCAGCGCCCGCCGTTCAGGCCACACCGACAGCACCAGTTGCACAAAGACCAGAAAATAAGGGTAAAATGGCCAATTCGGCGGTGAAAGCTGCCGGTGGTGCCAAGAAAGCCGATGGCCCCAAAAAAGCGGGCGGGGTCGCCTCGACTTTGCCCAAAGACGATTAGCCCATTGCGGCAAAATGGAGACAGGCGATGAAACAGGATAGAGCAAATCGGATTGTATCTTGGCTAGTTACCTCCATTGCGACGGTTTGCTCCGTTGCAGCACCGGCGCCGACCTATGCCAAAGACACCAAAGTTGCGGCGGTTTCCGGGGCGGAACAAGCTAAAAATCTTTCAGCTCAGGCACTTGTGGCCTACGAAAGTGGCAAATTTGCCGAGGCCGCGGAACTGTACAAGATCGCCTATCGCCTAGATCCGACGACATCGGACTATTTGTTTGGCGTGGGTAAGGCGGAACAAAAAGCCGGACGTTGGGCCCAAGCGGCCGCAGCCTTTGAACAATTGCTGGCGATTCTGCCCGCAGCCGACGCCCTCGCCGCGCGTGCGCGCAAGGCGCTGGAAACCGTCAAGGCGGCGCAAAATGCCCAAGCGGCGCCAGTCGCTGCGCCAACACCGGCTGAAGCCGCAAAACAACCGGTTGAGCCCGCCAAACCGCCAGTCGAAGCTGCAAAGCCCGCTGTTGTCGCCACCGCACCCGCGCGCAAAAGCGAATCGGCAGACAAAGCGCCACAAACTTCACCGGTTATTGTCGTTCCAATCCCAGCAGAAACACCCGCTTGGCCGAAATGGACGGCGACCGCGGTTACGGCTGTTGCCGCGATTGGGGCGGGCTTTTTTGCCATGAAAGCCAGCCAAGCCAACAGCGACGCCAACGCATTTCGCAGCGCCGACGGGGTCAGTTTTGATCCGAGCAAGATCAACGAAACCGACGCCAAGGCCAAAATTGCTGATATCAATGGCAAATGGACGACAGCTGCCGGTTTGGGTGCCGTGGCGGTCGTGGGCGCGGGCGTCAGCGCGTGGTTGTGGCTGCGGACGCCAGGGCCCGGCGTGGCTAGCGATGGACGGCAGGTGCTTTTGGCTTGGCAGTTTTGAACGACGCCTATCCTGCGAAAATCCGCGAATAATCTTGGGTCAATACCCAAAACCGCCCAAGAGCCACAGCGTGCTTGCAGAGCGATCTTCGGTACCGAACAGCGTAAAGCCGCCGCGGCCGTGGCTTAAGTATTCACTGTAGCGGCCGGTGAACGCCAAGCCGTGGAACAGAACGCTGACATCTAGGCGATTTTCCCGCGGCAAGGCGGACGAAAAACGCAGTACTTTTGTGTACATCAACTCAATTTCACCCGGAAAAGCAAAGGTGTAGGACGCTCGCGCGCCTGCTTGGACGTAGCCGGCAATTGGCAAGACGAACGAATCGGCGCTGGGGGCCAAGCCGTCTTCATTGGCGGGCGACATATCGCCGCCGATGCCGCCGATTGCGGTCAAGTTCAACCAGTTGATCCAGAAGCCGTAGCCGCCTAACCATTCAAAGTCGACAAAACCGCGGTCGGTGCCGTAACTGCCGCCGTGGATGCGAAAACCGCCGCCAGCGTCGCGAAAGCCGGTGATGCGCAGGGCGGCCACGCCGCCGCGAATCGGCGCGCCGCCGCCGGGCATCGTCGCCGAAGTCACGCCGCCGGTCAGCGTGAACATCAGCAGGCTGCGCAGATCGCGGTTGTTTGCCCCCTGTTCGTGAATCACAACTTGGCGCAACTTCAGAGCATAGTTCTTGGCGAGATCCCATTTGGGCAACGCGGAGCGCGCCAGCGCCGCTGTCACGACGTCGTGCAACAAATGATATTTACGCGCCATCCAATCTAAGAACTGAGGATCGATCCCGCCGCCGATACGCGCAATCTGATCGGCGACATAATAGTTGTGATCTGCTTCAAACGCCTGATCTTGGGCGGCAAAATCTTTGGCCTTGGCCAAATGCACGCCCGCCCGCACGGCGAGAACTTGCGCCGCCACGCCCTGAATTTGCCCCACAAGCCTGCCGTAAAGGCGATCGCGCACGTTCGGTTCGGTTAAACCCAAAGCCGATTGTCCTTCGTGGTGCGGGGTTTTGGGCGACGAAACATCGTCGTCGGATTCGGCTTCAAGCTGAAAATGCGCTTCCTTCACGCCGCCTTCAAACGCAATTTGGATCAGTCCAGCGGCCGTCATTCGGTGGACGCGGTGGGTGACAGGAATTTTTTCAACGGCTTGGACCCAGCGTTCCCCCGCGGTTGTTTCATAAGTGCCAGCATAGTAAGGTTGGTTGTAGCCAATCCTGCACCTGTAAGACCCTGTTGTGATTTTCTTGTCGCCCTCCTCACGCGTTTCACCTCGTTCAACTTCCAGTGTTTCTCAGGTGTTGCAGTTGGCGCCCGGCGAAGTGCGTGGCTGATTGGACGTCCAAACGGTGTCTTCATAGTGCTGCTTGACTTTGAAGGCCACCTGTTCCTCACTTTGCCAATCCCGCTTGGTCACAGGGCAACTGTCAAAGGTCACCGTCAACCGCAGCGGCTGCCCCGGCCCCGCCGCAAAACCCTGCGACGCCAAACGCGTTGCCAGACTGACCATCGCCGCTTGGTGATAATAATGCTGGTTGTTTTGCATTGAATCGTTGGACGACACCGGACGATTGACCGAATCGCCGCAGCTACCGGGCGACACAATCAACCAATTCTGTCCAGTTTCTGCCAGTAGCGCGGCACCCGGCTCAGCCAGTTCTCCTGGTTTGGCGCCATAAATCGCAGCCAAGAGGGCGTGCAGCACGCGCGCCCCCGGCAGCCGCTCGCCCGCCTGTTGCGCCAGCGCGAGGTGAATACCGGCGATCTTTGCCTTCAGTTGCCCCAAACGCGGCGCAAAATTGTTATCGGGACCGAGTTCGTCGACAATGCCTTGGGCCAACGCGATGGCCCGCGAAAGTTCGCCGTCCTGCGCGGCCTTGTCGACCTTGGACCACACACGCGCCGCAACAATCGATAATTGTGGCATAATCTGCTCGGCATCGACCAAGGCGAGATCGCTCAGTCTTTGTGCCTGCGTCGTGTCGGCGTTTGCGCCGCGGCGGGCCTCGCGGTGGAAAGCCACCAAGGTGCCGAAAATCGCTTCAGCATTGCCGTCGGTCAATGGACCAAGTTTGGCCAGCTCGCTGTCAAGCCATTGGGCAAAATGCAGTTTGCGCTCCTGCCGCAACCCGTCATTGTCCGTGCCGCCAAAAGCCAGCAGCGCGTCATCGTAGGCCAACGCCAAGGCGAAATCCTTGTCCTTGACCGCGTCCACGCGTTCGGATGACGCGCCGGACTCGGCGCTGTCGCGGCGCACTGTTTCAAAAGAACCAATGGAAGCACAGCGCGCGGCGCTCAAAACGAACAACAGAGCCGCGAGTGCTGGGTGCAGTTGACGCCCGAGGGACATTTTTGGCTCCCAATATCGGTGGGTTCTTGGCAAAGGCGCGCTTGGACGGCGGATGCACAACGGGCGCCGCAGTGGAGCAAACTGCGCCCATTTGCTTGGGTTGTCAAACGGCCCGTGAAGGTGTCAGGTATTTCCCCTTTCCCCTTTTAAAGGCGAAAGAGGAAATACCTGACAGCGATTTTTTTTTCCCGCGGGCGGTGTTAGGCTGCGCCAGCTTGCGGTTGGTGCGCCGGGTCGGCTAGGGCTGAAGCAATAGGCGGAATTACCGATGATGTTGCGCGTTAGACGTCTACAACGCTTGATTTTTGTACTTCTATCGCTGGATGTGACGGCTTGCGTCAATGAACAGGAAGCGTTGCGACTGTATGCCGCCGAAACAGCACAAAGCGGTGCAGATACTGGTAATTTAAGCGACGATGGTGGCGACGTCGCCGATGCGGCAGCGCCAGCAGCTGTTTTGGATGCCACAGAATCGACCGATGCGCTCGCTGGCGTTGTCGACATCGCTGAAATTGCAGTCGATTTGTTTGAAGTATCCCTCGATGCGCCAGACGTCGCGCCAGATGCGCCCGCGACACCGGACATCGGTCCGCAAAACACGGCTTGCCCCAAAGCGGGCGCCGAAGCCGCCTGTGGCAATGACAAGTGCGAACCCGGAGAAAATCCGACCTGTTGCCCCGAAGATTGCTGCGGATCTTGCGGCGACGGCAAATGCAAAAATTACGCATGCGCAGAGGGCGACGCGACGTCCAAGAACTACTGCGTACAGGATTGCGCCCAGGCTTGCGGCGACGGCAAATGCAGCAATGGCGAGACGCCCCTTGAATGTCCAAAGGATTGCAGCGAAACGGCGTGCGGCAACGGCCAATGCAGCGTCGGCGAGAACCCGCAAAACTGTGCCGCGGACTGCGGCAAGGCCTGTGGCGACTGCGTCTGCCAACCTGGGGAAAGTTATGACACTTGTCCGATCGATTGCGGGTCTTGCGGCGACGGGTTTTGCAGCAAATGCAAAGGTACCAATTTCGAGCAAGAAACTGTGCTGACTTGTCCCAAGGATTGTAAGTGACAAGATTTGCTGTCAATGGCCTGTTATTGTTTATGATTTGCGCAGTTGCAAGCTGCGGGGCCAATGCAGGCGCTGTTGCGGTGGTGGCCATTGAAGACGGCGTTGTGGTGCCTGCTGACGT
This sequence comes from Klebsiella pneumoniae, assembly GCA_945889325.1. GTDB lineage: Bacteria > Myxococcota_A > UBA9042 > UBA9042 > UBA9042 > CAMDBH01. The sequence continues at coordinate 1,117 of CAMDBH010000031.1, read as the reverse complement.
GGAAGTGGCAGCAGCGTCAGAGATAAGTTCAGAGGACTCTGGGGACGCCGGCGCCGCGGAAGCGGGTTCAATCGCCGCTGACGCACCAGCGGGTGACGCGCCAACACCTGATGCGCCGGCGCTCGATCTAACTGAAACTACGCCGGATTCTGCCGAACCACCCGCCGATACCGCCGTCGCGGACACCGCCCCAACCTGCGGCACTGCCACCTGCGGCGACGGCAAATGCACGCCAAGCTGCGAAAAACACAGCACTTGCCCGCAAGACTGCCCCGTCACCTGCGGCGACGGCGAATGCAGCGGCGGCGAAAACCCCAAAGATTGCGCGGAAGACTGCTGCGGCAGTTGCGGCGACGGCAAATGCATCGCCTATGCATGCGGCGAACAGGACCCAACTGGCAAGAACTACTGCGCAAAAGACTGCGGCATCGCTTGCGGCGACGGCAAATGCACGGCAGGCGAAACACCGGCCAATTGCGCGCAAGACTGCGCGATAAAAGCCTGCGGCAACCACCAATGCGAAGTCGGTGAAACACCGCAGAATTGCAAGGAAGATTGCGGGACGACCTGCGGCAATTGCCTGTGCGAAAAAGGCGAAAGTTACGACGATTGCCCAATCGATTGTGGATTTTGTGGGGATGGCGTTTGCAGTCCTTGCAAAGATGCGGCTGGTTTGGCGGTGGAGAGTACGCCGACTTGTCAGAAGGATTGTGAGTTTTCGGAGTGCAATCCGGCATTTAAGGGCAAGCAGTGTGGGGATGATGATGTTTGTACTGATGACGGCTGTTCTGCGTTGGGAAAGTGTGTTCATGCAGCGAATTCAGCGGATTGCAGCGATTTTAATGCGTGTACGACCGGCGATGTCTGCAAGAACGGCGCCTGCGTCGGCGGCGATGCGGCGGACTGCAACGACGGCGAAGCCTGCACCGACGATAGCTGCAATAAATCCAATGGTTGTGTGCATGTCGCCAAAGCGGATGCGACAAAATGCAGCGACGGCAGCCCTTGCACGTCCAAGGATGCATGCAAGTTGGGGAAATGCTTGGGCGTCGCCATCAACTGCAACGACGACAATCCGTGTACCGACGACGATTGCGATGTAGACGTCGGCAGTTGC
>CAMDBH010000030.1 GCA_945889325.1 Klebsiella pneumoniae | reverse complement strand
AGAAAATACTTTTAATAATTCAGCGATTGTGTTCCAAACCGTGCGCCCCAATGTCCGCAGATCACCGGTTGGCGGTAACCAGGGCTGATAAAGTTGAGAATATCTCTCAAAGTGTCAGATGGTTACCGTTCTTGCGATCGCCCTGAGCGGAGCGAGGCATGTCCTTGACCGCCAATTACTCTGCGCGGATACTCGCAGCAACTGCGTACTTCGGCAGCTGATTTTAGCGCTTGCCACAGCGACCCGACCGCACAAAGGCTGCAAGGGCCGTGGCATTCACTCAGTCGATGAATTTGGGGGCCCCATGCGCGAAATCAACCACTTGCGCGAACGAATTCTCGCTGCAATGGGCTTTGTCGTGGCCGCAACGGCCGGCGGCTGTACCCAAGCCGCTGGCGCGGGCGACGATTTGGATGCGCAGCCAAACGATGTTGCCGTCAAGAAAGATGCGCAGCCAAACGATGTTGCCGTCAAGAAAGATGCGCTCAGCGATGCGGAGGTCAAGCAAACGAAATGCGAAGGCATGGGAGGCAGTTGGGAGCAGAAACATGTTTACACCGCAGCGCAAATCAAGGCGGGCATTGAAAAGAGAACTTGCTATGGTCCGCCTTGGGAGCCCATGTGCATGGGCTCCGGCCCCCAGCCCGACGCCGGCGCCTTGCCCGACTGCAAATTCGAGTACAAAGGTATCTTGCCACCCGAAGGTTGTCCTTCGGGCGACTTCGTGCTCCTTCACTGTCAGGACTTGACTGGTGTTGAATTGCAAGGCGATAAGTGTGTGTTCACCGTTTGCAACACGTGCGTTTGCGGTCGGCCGTTCCTAGTGGCCGGCACCTCGCGCACTGCAGCGCTATCGGTGGCGAGCGAGTGGCGCTCCGCAAAATTCTCCGACGTCGAACCGGTAGATGCTATGGCGGGCTTGCTGGCTGCGGCTTGGCGCGCTGACGCGCTGGACGAGCATGCTTCTGTCGCGAGTTTTTGTCAGTTTACCTTGGAATTGCTCCATTTTGGCGCACCGCCCGCAATGATACTCGCGGCGACGCTAGCCGCTGCCGACGAAGTTGAACACGCGCTTTTGTGCTTGGCTCTGGCCGCGCAACTCGACAACAAGCCAAGCGGTCCGGGGTGCCTGCCGTGTGCCGACTTGCGGATCGCGGGCGATCTGGCTGCAGCGGCCGCCGCTGCTGTTGTGCAAGGATGTGTTGGTGAAACACTTGCGGCGCTCGTCGCCGGATCGGCAGCGCGGCGTGCAACCGAACCGGCGGTGGTTGAGGCCTTAGCCCGCATTACCGAAGACGAAACCCGCCACGCGGAATTGGCATGGCGCTTTGTGCGCTGGGCCTGCGAAACAGGCGGTGAGCCGGTGCGCGATGCAGTCCGCGTCGCCTTCGCCCACGCGCTACTGGTGCCGCCGCGTCCTGACCGTCGTTACGAGCGCCTCGCGTCGGTCTCGGCGGAAGTTCAACACCGTTGGGGCCGTCTAACGCCGGCGGAATTTAGCCGCTTGGCTGCCCTAGCTGTTGATCAAGTCATCAGACCATGCGCCGAAAAGCTTTTGCAAGCGGCCTGATTTCTAACCATCCAACTCACGCCCAACCGCTTGGATGTCAGGGCAAATCCCAGCTTGCGGCCGGGCCCTAAAAATCCGCGAGCCAGCGGGCGCGTGCGCCCGCCGCGCACCCAAAAAATCTAAAAGCGCGCCGGCAGAGGTAGATCGCATCATGCATCGCGAGCGCAGCGTGGCGAGGCATGAAAGAGAAAAGACAGACGGCGCGCCGGACCAAAACAACCCTAACACCTTAAATTAAAAGCGCGCGGAGGTGTCGGAACCGCCGCGCTTGGCGGTTCTGACCCGCCGACAGGCGGAACCTGTCATTGGAAATAAAGTGTTTTACTGCCGAGCGCCGTGAGGCGCAAAACAATTCGGCGCAAATGTCAGCCGCGCAGCGCACAAGCAATGCGCAGCTAAAAGCCGCCCGCAGGGCAAAGCGGGACCGCTTAGGGCAAAACCCGCCGGGAGGCTTGCATATTAACCAAAAGATCTTTGTAATTAAGCCCCTGCCTCGCACCAGCCGGTCCGTAAAACACATCGTCCAGCGTCAAACCGGTCGCCGGGGCGGTCTGCCCGGCTTGGCTGCGATCGCGCGCCGCAAGCAGCGCAGGTACGCAGTCCTCGGCCAGCTTGCCGCGACCGATTTCCACCAAAGTCCCGACAATAATCCGCACCATATTCAATAAAAACGCGTTGCCGTCCACTTCGATTTCCAGGCGATCTGCCTGCGGTTGGCTGACGGTCACCGCGCGCAAATGCCGAACCGTCGATTTGGCCACACACGCGGCACCGCGAAAACTGGAAAAATCGTGCACGCCGGCGAAGTCCGCGGCTGCCTGCTGCATAGGCGCGACGTCTAGCGATCCCTTCAAATGCCAGTGGTTGAGGCGCAAAAGCGGCTGGCGCGCTTCGCCCAGCGCAATGCGGTAGATGTACCGTTTGCCGACAGCATCGTTGCGCACGTCGAAATCGTCGGGCATTTCATGGGCTTCTTGCACCGCCACATCGTCGGGCAGGTGGCGGTTGAGGCCGAGCAAGATCCCGCGCGTGGGCACGTCGCGGTGGGTGCGCACGAGCACCGGCATGCGCCGCGCGTGCACGCCTGCGTCGGTGCGACTGGACGATTTTGCGACGATTTGTTCGTCCAGCATCGCCCGCCAAGCAGCTTCGAGCGTGCCTGCGACGGTGCGAACGCTTTCGGTTTGGCGTTGAAAGCCGGAAAACTGGCCACCGTCGAACTGCAGCCAAAGCAAAAGCGCCCGCGGCGATTGCAGCAACTGCATGATCAGAGGTCGAAAGCCAAGCCAAACACCAACATGTCATTGGACAAGTCGATGGACTTGGGATTGGCGAAGTCATTGAGCGACATCACGCGGTATTCTGCGTATAAATAACTGTGGTTGACGCCCATTTCGATGTCAAAACTGCGCGCGGCCGACGGTTCAAAAACATCCAGCAACAGGCGCACGCCGACGCTGCCGTGAAAGCCGCCGGTACCGCCCTTGGCGGCGAGACTAACGCCGTCGTTGCCGGTGTAATGGGTGATGTTGCCAACACCATTGGTGATCCACCACAAACCGTAGACGGCGCCGACTTTGGCGTAGGGCACAAACGGAAAACTGTACCGTTCAGCCAACACATCAAAACGGTAGACCAGATCTAAGGTTAGTGGGACGATCGACAATTTTGTCTTGTCCGCCGTTGCGGTGCCGATCGTGGAGCGGCTGCTGCCCTCTTTGTTCCACCAACTGGCACCAAACCCCATGCCCAGTTCGCCAAAACCATGCCACAAGCGCCAGTCAATCGCGATGCCGGTGTCCCAGTTGCTGTCGTTCAAGATGTCGGCGTAAGGGGTGGCTTTGGGAAATTCACTATCGATGTTGGGCTTGTAGTTGCCGATGCGCACTTCAAAACTGTTGGTCTGCGGTGAAACGGCCAACGCGTCGCGCGGCGCCGCGCACACAAACAGCAAGCCCAACGCGATCGGGAGCGCCATCGGCGGGCGCCGTCGCCGCAAAACGATCACGCCCAGACCCAGAACGACCATAATCGCTAACGTCCACGGGGAGTTGGCGTGCGGGCCAGCGCTACACGGCGCGTAGCCGCCGCGCTCGGCGCCGCCATTGGCTTTGTAATAGCCCCACATGTCCTGCACCGGTATCGGCGTGGCGTGTTTGACCGGTGCGCCGTTGCTTTCATTGCCATTTACGTCAAGTGCTGTCACTGACACGTAATACGGCTGGCTGTTGGTCAATCCGGTGATCTGGTACGAAGTTCCCGTCAACGTATCGGAATGATTATCGAGACTCCACGCCGACGCTTGGGAAAACGCCACTTCGGACCAATACACCCGCGCCGACAGACTGGCGGTGGTATCCAAATGGCTCCACGCCACGCGCAAATTGCTGTCACCGGAATCGAGTTGGGTAATTGTGGGCGCTGCGGGTGCCAAAAAGTCCAAGGTAATATTGAAGACCACGCCTGTGAAGGTGGTGGAACCGACGCCAGCACCGGCGGTGGTGACGATAAAATAGACGTTTGCTGTGTTTTCTGAGCCGGTGTTGCAGCCGGTGTCGCCGATGAGTTTAGCCAAATTGATGTCAACGGCTTCACCGCTGCCGGTCAACGAGTTGCCAAAAGCGTGGTTCGCCGTCACCACAAAACAATCACTTGCAACGGTGGTCGACAATTCATTCATGTCAGTGGTTGAGCAACTTTTGCCCGCGGCGGAAACTTTGATGCCATACGCCGGTGTCGGCACCGAAGTGAGCGACTGCACCCGGTCCGACCAAGACCAACGCAAGCGGATGATCGGCGATTTGGCCGCCATAACCCCTTCACAATCCGCGATGTTGATCACGTGTTTGACCAAGGCATCGCCGACTTTGCTCGACACCAGCCCCAAACGCTCCACCGGGGTGTAGTCGCTGCCCGGTGCCGCTTCGATGCCGTCGATTTGGATCGTCAACGCAGCCGCTGGCGCGCCGATTGCCAATATGCCAACACAAAACGTCAGCATAAATGCGCATTTGCGCTGAAATGGTTGCAGCCAGTTGGGGATGGTTTCTCGTTCTAACATCGCTCCACGTCTCCGCTCGCGCTTGGCTGGTTTCGCCATCGACATCGACGTCCCAGCGCTGTTTAACAGTTGATGCATGGGTCGTGCCAAATCGCATCGCGGCAATAACTAAGTATATTAGCGACTTCACTGGGTAAGTCGCGGTCGGCGTTTGTCTGCGCGGCACAACTCGGGACGATCGCGCTGCGCTTTTTGCCATTTTGGCACAACGCGCTGCGATCGCCCAATTATCAACCCGCCAGCCTGTGCAATTATGCTTGAACGACGGCGGCGCCGTGCACCAAATCGCGCGCCACGGCCAGTTGCGCGATCTGCACGGCGTTGGTGGCGGCGCCCTTGCGCAGGTTGTCGGACACAACCCAAAGCACCAGCCCGTGCGCAACAGAGAAATCCTGACGGATTCTGCCGACAAAAACCGCATCCTTTTCGGCGGCCTCGATCGCCAGCGGGTACAACTTTTCGAGCGGATCGTCCTGCACGATCACCCCGGGCGCACTTTGCAGGATCAAACGCGCCTGCGCAGGTGTTAGCGGTTGCTCAAATTCGATGGCGATAGACTCACTATGCGCAGCAAAAACGGGCACACGCACGCAGGTCGGACAAATCAGCAGGGCGGGCGCGCCCAAAATTTTTCGGGTTTCATGCACGAGCTTCATTTCTTCATCGGTGTAGCCGGTGCTGTCAAAAGTGCCGATGTGCGGAATGACGTTGAAAGCGATTCGGGCATTGTGTATCTGAATTTCAAACGGTTTTTGATTAAAGAGCGCGATCGTTTGGTTGGACAATTCATCCATGCCCTTTTTTCCAGCCCCAGACACCGACTGATAGGTCGACACGACGACGCGCTTGATTTGGGCGACGTCATGCAGCGGCTTTAGCGCCACAACCATCTGAATAGTTGAACAATTTGGGTTTGCGATAAGGCCGTTGTGCAGCAAGATCGCCTCTGGATTGACCTCGGGCACCAAAAGGGGCACGTCGTCGCGCATCCGAAAAGCACTTGAATTATCGATGCATAGGCAGCCGCGCGCCGCAGCGACCGGCAACCATTGTTTGGACACCGCGGAGCCAGCAGAAGCTAGAACAATGTCAACGCCTTCAAACGCCTCAGGCGTCACGGCCAACACCTTGAGCGAGCGATTGCCAAATGGCACGGCGTCGCCAGCCGATTTTTCCGAAGCCAAGGCATAGACCTCGCTCACCGGAAAACGCATTTCATCTAGCACCGTCAGCATCTCGCGCCCGACCGCGCCGGTAGCGCCTAGCACCGCGACTTTATAACGTTTGGTTTGCACTGGGTCCTCTGACTTTGCGCGATCGCGCGCAGTTCAGCGTCGGTGCCCGCATGCAGACACGAACGCAGCAATCTCCTGATCGCATTGAATTTAGTGCTTGTGGCCCGGTGCCTTGCGCTGCTTTCCGTGGGGCGCGGGCGCTGACGCAACGCGGGGGGGCGATGTGGGCGGGGGCGACGTGGGCGGAGGTGTCGTCGGCGGCGGCGTTGACGGCGGCGGTGGTGGTGGTCCAGAAGGGGCTGAATTCGGCAGCGTTGCGCCTGGAGGATGAATGCGGGCGACCAGCGTGGTGATGTTGTCGTGACCGCCTCGCTCTTTGGCGGCTTCGACCAGACGGTAACAGGCGGCGGTCGCCGTGGGCGCGTGTTGCAGCACATCCAAAATCGTGTCGTCGCGCACCAGATCGCTCAGGCCATCGCTGCACAGCAGAAATTGATCGCCGACGCGCACAGTCGAAGTCGTGATGTCCACGCCGACCGTGTCCTGCAGCCCCAGCGCCCGCACAATGACATTTTTATACGGAAACGTTTCAATTTCTTCCGGCGACAGCAAATTCATGCGGATGTATTCATTGAGCAAAGAATGATCTTCGGTCAACTGCGTCAGCTTGCCGTTGCGCACGCGGTAAACGCGACTGTCGCCGACATTGGCGACGTACAACTTGCTACCGACAAACGCGATCGCCACAACCGTGGTGCCCATGTCGCGCAACTGGTCGTCGGTTTGGGCCAGGCGATACACAGAAATGTTTGCACTTTCAACGGCTTTGCGCAGGCGCAGTGAATGCGGGCTCGCATCGCGCGGCGCGGTGCCGTTGGCCTTTTCTGCCGCGCGGCTGCGCCGGTACGCGGCGCGGACGCGGCGGGCGATGTCTTTGGAAGCGTAAAAGGCCTTGATGGCTTCGATGGTATAAGCCGAAGCAACTTCACCACTTGCGTGGCCGCCCATGCCGTCTGCGACGACAAACACGTCGTGCTCATCGAGCAAGACGAGCGCGTCTTCGTTGCCTTCGCGGACCAAGCCGACGTCGGTAACGCCAAAGACTTCGCGTTGGTATGCTGTTTGGGCGCCTCGGGCGCCGCGACGAGCTGAATCAGCCATGTTCTGTCACGACCGCAAATGGAGCAAAGGCACACAACTCATCTGAGCTGCTCTGACGGCGTCAGCGCCAAACAGCGGGCGAAACTAGCCCGCGCCGCGCTTTTAGTCAAACGTCCGCCGGATCTTTGGTGCAGACTACGGTCGCAAGCGATCCATCAAGCGAGCAAATGGAATTGTTTCACGCACATGAGGCAAGCCGCACACCCACGCTACGGTGCGCTCCAAGCCCAAACCGAAACCCGCATGCGGCACAGAGCCGTACTTGCGCAAATCCAAATACCAATCGAATGCAGAAATCGGCAGTTCGTGCTTGGTGATCGCGGCCAGCAGCGTGGCGTAATCGTCTTCGCGCTGGCCGCCGCCGATAATTTCGCCATATCCTTCGGGCGCTAGGCAGTCCACCGACAAGGAACGCACGGCGTCGTTTGGGTCGCGCTTCATGTAAAATGCTTTAATTTCGGCAGGATATCGCATGACAAAAATCGGCGTGGTGTAGTGTTGGGTCAAGATCGTTTCGTCGTCGGCCCCCAGATCGTCGCCGAACTGCACATCGCTGCCCAAGCCCTGTAGCGTTTGCACCGCAGTAGCGTAATCAATACGCGGAAACGGCGCTTTGATCGCTTCAAGCGCTTCACGGCGCGGCTTCAATTGACGTGTTTCTTCCGCTTCACTGCGAATACTGTCAATGGTATCAAGTTCGTGTGGACAATCGCGCAGCACTTCGGCCGCAATCGCACACAGCAGGCCTTCGGCCAAATCCATCGTGCCGGCCAGATCGAGATAGGCCGCTTCCGGTTCAACCATCCAAAACTCAGTTAAGTGCCTACGAGTCTTTGATTTTTCTGCGCGAAATGTCGGTCCGAAGGTGTACACTTGGCCAAACGCCATGGCGTTGGCTTCGTTGTACAACTGTCCGGACTGACTCAGATAAGCTTTCTGGCCGTGGTATTCGGTTTCAAAAAGAGTCGACGTACCCTCGCAAGCGGCGGGCGTAAAAATCGGCGTATCCAGCAGCAGATAGCCGTTGCCGTCGAAATAGTCGCGGATCGACTTCACGATGCGCGCGCGCACGCGCAGGATCGCGTGCTGGCGCCGCGAGCGCAACCACAAGTGCCTGTGATCCATTAAGAAAGCTACGCCATGTTCCTTGGGCGAGATCGGATAGTCGCTGGCGCTTTCTGCCACGATCGTCAAACCGTCGCAGCCCAGTTCAAAGCCGAGCGCTGAACGATCATCCTTGCGCACGGTGCCGCTGACGATGATCGAAGTTTCTTGCGTCAGGTGGTCGGCGGCGACAAAGACTTCTTCGCTGACATCGCCTTTGAACATCACGGCTTGAATCAGACCCGAGCCGTCGCGCACCTGCAAAAAATGCAGTTTGCCCTTGGAGCGACGGCCATACAGCCAGCCGCGAACTTGCACGCGTTGATCGGCAAATTTGGCGATGTCTGTGATGCGTGCAACCGGCAAATCTGGCAATAAAATAGGTAGTTGGGGGCTCGACATCGTAAAATCCTGCAAAATGAAAAATGTGCCTAAAACTAAAGACGCCTGCCAAAGCCTAACTCGGTCTATTTTCGTCACCGCGTCAGGCGCGGATCGGGCATAGGCGAGCAGGCTCGGCAGGACGCCAAAAACCTAATTCAATTGGCTTACTTGCCTTTCGAATCGACCTTGTTCTTCAGCTCGAGGCCGACTTTGAAGAACGGCATGCGCTTTGGGCCCACGGCAACCGGCTTGCCGGTCTTGGGGTTGCGACCGGTGTAGGCCGGGTACTTGCGCACGGTGAAATTACCGAAGTTACGGATTTCAATGCGATCGTCTTTCTTCATCGCGTCGACCATGAGGTCGAAAATGGAGTTGACGACCGTTGAGGCCTTGTCTTTGGTCAGGTTTCCTTTGCTTGCAACGTTTTCAATGAGATCAGACTTGGTCATGTCAGCGTCCTTCTTTCTTACGGTGATGCGCGGCGATGGGCATGTTCGCCGCGCGGTTGGGCAATTCTACAGCATTTTCAAGGCTATGTCTTTTTCCGTGAAGACTTTGAAATAGGTCCTGAATCTACAGTAGTGTGGAATTCGGCGCGGTGGCACCGATTTCCGGTTTGACAAAGCGCGCCAGCGGCGTTGCTGGCGGTTTCTGACGATTCTTCGTGTGCTAGCGATTTCGACTGTGTCGGGTGCTGCACCCACGCTTCAGGCTGGCTGAAGTGCCGCGCAAACGTAGCGCGATTGCCGTTGCCAGTCAAGGGCATCCTCGCACGCATTGCACTTTTTTTTTTCAAGATTCAGTAAGAATTTCGTTGCGACCTGTTTATTGCGCGCACGGCGGCAGCACATTCTTGTACGTCGGGTACTTGTGGGTCAGCAAAATCCCGTTTGCATCTGCACCTTTAGGTGCTTTGAATACGCTCGGATCATACGCTGCCAAGCCGACATACCACATGTCGCCTTCATCCATCGGCGGACCCAGAATATCCTTGTAAGCAATCCCAGTTGAGCCCAAATAGAGCTTTACGTGCGGGGTGCTCAGGCCATAAACCGATTTCTTGCCGTACCATGCGCGCACGCCGATGTGGTAAAACTTGCCCGACTGCGGCTCCTGTACGTTAATATTTTCAGGACCTTGGCCGTTCTGATCGTCCAAGTCGATGTGGGCATTGGCGTTGGGCGCATCTTGGGCGCAAACAGGTTTCGGGTTTAAATTCCAGCAGTCACAGGCATTGTTCCACGGATCCGGTTCGCCGTTGCCATCGGTGTCGGGCATTTTGGCCAAAAAAGCGTCTGGGCATGCCAAATGCAGGTCCAAATCGACGCCGTCTGCATCTGTCTGATCTTTGTCACCCGGCGCATCCCACGTCAGTTCAACGTGCATCTTGTCGTCGGGGATAATGTTCAGATCAAAAAGCAGCGGCGCGGGGCTTCCTGGCGTGCCCGCGTCGTCTTTCACCTCAAGTTTAAACGTATATTTCCCAACGACATTGGGCACAAAGCTCGCTTGTTGCTTGTTGTCAGACGGCAAAAAAGTCGCGAACGAACCGGGCGGCTGGTTTGTCATCGTCCATTTCCACGACTTGATAATGTGCGGATCAATCGCCTTGGCGCACGCGGCGTCCACGGTGATCGGATTTTGTGGCACAGACTGGCCACCACTAGGTATCTCTTTGGAAGTAATCTTGTTTTTAACGACCATGCAAGTCACTGGGTTGGCAAGCTTGTTGCCCTTGCCGGTGACGTCGACTGCTTTGGTCTGGGTCGATTTGGTGTCATCGATGTACAGCACCTGCAATTTGCCGCTCACATTTTGATCAACTTGGGTCGGTGAAAAATTGATGTAGACCGTCACTGCTTCGTTTTGCTGCAGTACGCGCGGTTTGGCCTCGCTGGGCGGACCACTAAAACCGAAACCAAACTCAACACTTAGCTCCGCGGGACTGTCCTTTGGAAACGCAATGCTGGTCAGCGGCACCTCGCCCGTGCCGCAATTTTGCAGCGAGATCGAAAGTTGCTTCTTTTGCCCTACACCGACCGACTCAAAGTCGACCAACCCCGGTGTCGATTTTATACAAGTGCCTGTTGTGTTTACAAAAATGGGCGTCTTGATCAGTGAATTGCCCGGATCATTGGTCGACACGATCAAGGTCCCCGTGTGTTTTCCCTCACTTTTTAGCGCGGTCAAATGCACGGACAACGTCAAGGTGTCGCCAGGCGCGATGCTCACTTTGGGCGTGCCAGCGTAGGGTGTCTTGGAATCGATGCTCACGCCGCCAAAACTGACGGTCGCTGCCAAACCTTCAGGACCTTCAAGCAACTGTGCTGCGGTGATTTCGCCCGCCGCAGTGCCGCCATTGTGGCAGCCGACGGTCAAGTCGGTCGCTGCATCGCTGAGTTTGACCTGACCGAAATCCAGCAGTTCGGGCGTGCACTTGATCTTGGCCAGACCGAACGCCACAACAATGGAAATGTTTTTCGGGCCTTTGTTCTTCGGGTCCCCTTCATACGTGATCTCAACGCGCACCGCGTGGCGCTCCTGTTGCGCCGATTTTTTGTAACGTACGGTAAATTCTTGCGGAACCGTGATGGCGCCGCCGTCGGCACAAGCCGCGTTGAGGCCGTCAGGGATGATCGCGGGCCAAACGGCAGTAGCGCAATCCGCGCCACCTGGCCCGATACAACTAAAATTCAAGGTCTTTGCTTCACTGTTGTCGCTAACGAGGGTTTCAAACAGCTTGACGCTTCCAATTTTCAGCTGCTTGGCCGAGATCAAGGGCGCCAAATTACTGATTTTAAATGTAAACTCCTTGGTCGCGTCAGCTTTCAGCCCCGACATATCGACGTTGTACACGTCCTGCGCATCGGCACCGTTGAAATCCTTGATCGCAAAGATGGCCGCAAAATCAATGCCATTGGGGCCATTTGCTGTGGGACATGTGCCTGTCCCGCCTACGCCGTTCCCTTCGCTGCTGCCGCATGCCCCCAAGGCGCCCACGCAGGCGAGCAGGGCTGCGCCCCGCGACAAATTCTTGCGCAAATTTCCTCTGTTCATAATCACCCCTCGTGGGTTGGGCGCGGCCGAAACGCGTGCGCTCAAGCAGCTTAACATGTTCGCGCAACGCGCTGCGGGGAGACGGCGCTTGCTTACAAATTCAGTCAAATAGTCCAAGCGCAGCGCCACAACCACTGATTTTTGCTATTTGGGGCATTTTGCGCCCAGCGCTTTGGTTTGCTTGTTGCCGTAATTCGGCGTGACCTTGCCGGCCGACGGCGCCGGCAGATTGGCTCCCGGAAAATCGAGCAACGTCGCGTCCGGCCACTTGATTTTCTTGACCCACCACATGTCGCATTGGGTCACTTTTTGGACAAACGTCGCCGTCAAAATCCCTTGCAGGTAAATGTTGATCGTCGCCGTGGATTCTCCGTACTGAAATGCGTCCCAATAATGCACACCGACGCTAAAAACATCGGGACTTTGCGGCGTTTTGACGTTCAAATTCTCCGGACCCCAACCGTCGGTGTCGTCCAAGTCCAGAAATGGGTTGTCGACGGTGCTCGCACCGCCCCATTGGGCCGACACATTGAGCCAATAGCAGTCAAACGTCGGCTCAAACCACGGATCGACCAACCCGTCCTTGTCCAAATCCGGCAGACACTGACAATCTTGGCCATTGGGGCATTTCTCCGGCGGATTGGTGCAGATTTTGTCGTCATAGGCCGATTGATCGGCAAAGTGCAGATCCAAGTCCGCACCTGAACCAAGTCCAGTATTATCAGGGGTTGTATCGCCTGGCGTGTCCCACAAAAGCTCAATGTGAATCGCGTTACCGGGTGTGACTTGCGTGGTCCAGACTGCGCACGCGCAATTCTTGACGTCATCGGTGTCGGTCACGCAGAGCTTGAACTTATAAGTTCCTGAAACATTGACTTGAATCGGAGATGATGGCGGCGGCCCTTTCACGTTGGTTTTCACGCCGAAAAATGGATCCGCCACCGTGTCGCTCGGAACAAACGCATAAGCCGCTGTTCCTTGGGGTTTTTGTAGAATCTCCCATTTGTAGGTCTTGATCGATTTGCCGGCAAAACCAAAACTCGAACTGCCTTTGGGCTGCAGCACCGACTGCGGCTCCAATTCCTCGGGCGCGATGATGACCGAAGTCGGGCAGCCGGTTTTGCTGCCGTAACAGGAAAGCGCAACCTTTTTACCCGGCTGAATGGTGTTATCCGTCAGCGCGATTTGGCCGGTGAAAGGCTGCTGGTTGCCGTCTTTGTCCTTGTTTTCACTGTCTGCCGTGCACTGAACTTGCGCCTTAGTACACTTGCCCACGCCGATTGTCAGCGGATTGCTTTCACTTATCGGCTTGCCGTTGAACAAAAGCGACGCCGGATCCACCGCAAATTGACCAGCACCGGTCAGTGTCAGCGCCGAGATTTCGACTGGCGATGAACCACATGAACACAAAGATAAATCCTTGGAAGCCGTGATGCCAAGCGCATTAAAACCAAAATCCATCTTCTTTTCGGGCACGACTTTGAGACACGCTACATCCTGATTCGCTTTTAATTTTACATCCTTGGCGCCAGCGGGATCATCGGAAGTGACCTTAAGCGTCGACAAATGCGCCGAACCGTCGATGCCGATAAAATGCAGCAGCACTTCCTGATTTTTACCGCCCTGAATTGTTACCGCCTTTTTAAGCGGGCCGCTGTAGCCACCGGGATAGGTCTGATCGCCGATCTGCATGGAAAACGGTTTAATATCATTGAGCGCCAGCTCCACGTTGGTCACAGTCAGCGGCGCCGTGCCGACATTGCCAATGTTGACTGTGCGTGTCGAGTCCTCACCCAATTTGACAGTCCCAAAGTCGATTTCCGGTGGCGATACCGAGAGTTTGGGGGCACCCGCCACCGCACAGACCTTGGCGGTGAAGACTTGGCCTTTCTGCGGTTTGGTTGGCCCGAGGTCGTGGTTGATGACTGCGTTGACGCAGCGCACAATTTGATCGTTGGGTCGGGTGTAGCGCAAAATAAATGTGACATTCTCACTGTTTTTCGGCTCTGCACAATCCTTGTCAAAGCCCGGCGGAACCGCCACGGCAAACGTGTAACCCGCGCACGGCACCAGTTTGCCCCCACCCTCGTCGACCAAGCATTCCCAAGGCGATGCGGCCTCGGTTACGCCCACCGGTTTGGGATACTCAAGGGTAATGCTATTGATAATCAGCTCATAGCCCGACTGCAAACTCGCGTTGTTCAATACGTGAAACGTCGTGTCCAAGGTCTGCCCAGGGGTCACGCCGCCCGACGCAATCTGGTTGGGCTCTTTGTCCTTGATCGGGTGATCGGTGGCGATCTGAATTTGCGCCGCATAATCGATGCCTACCACCGTGCATTTTGCGGGCTTGGGCGTTTGCACGATGCCACCGCCGTCGGCGCCCGGGTTGCCACCAGCGTCGGCCACGGCCTCGACTGGGGCGGTGCTGCAACTCCACGCCGTCGCCAAACACACCGCGACTGCAAGGTAGCTGGCGATTGGGGCCACGCGTCCTGAATTTTTCATGCAATCCATCCTGGTGCAGTTCCTTGTTCGCAAAGCATTGCGCCTACGCCTGAAACGCCGCGGGACCGGCCGCGAAGCGACTGGTCCCGCGGATAAAACCTACGCCCGCGCGCCGCGCGAGCGATTATGCACCTTTAAGGAGCTGTCTAACAATAACACGATCGATCCAATGCGCCGACGGAGCCGCGAATCCGCATCGGTGAGCTTGGCGACCCAGCAAAACTGGCAGGGGGCCTGGTCAACTTATTGTTGAACAGGCCCTAAGGCTTACCACCCTTCTTGCAAGATGCCGGAGCCGCGCCGCCCGCCGTGCCAATGAACACCTGATTGACGTAGCAGGGCGTGATGCAGAACGCGCCGGACGCCTTCCACATTTTGCCGCCCTTGGGGTTGCCGGGATCGTTGACGCCGATGCAAGCATCGCCGCTCTCATAGCAAATATTGAGCGGCGGCAGCGGGCCACCGACCAGCTGATTGGGCCAGTTGATCTTGCCGACGTACCACATATCTAGCGGATTCATGGCGACATCTTGCAGTTTGGTCACCAAGACGCCTTGCAAGAAGATCGACACCGTCGCTGTCGACATGCCGTAGCCGTGATCGTTCCAGTAGTGCACGCCGACCGAGTAGGCCACGTTGTTTTCCGGGTTGATCACGTTGAGGTTCTCAGGACCTGCGCCGTCGGTGTCGTCCAAATCCAAGGTCGGATCGTCCATAATTGCCGGATTGGAAGATCCCCACTGCGGGGTCGGATTGAACCAGAACGCATCAAAAGGATTGTTGAACCACGGATCGCCCGTGCCGTCGCAGTCGATGTCGAGCCCCGACGCCAGCGGATGGGCAAAGTGCAAATCCATGTCCGCGCCCGCCGCCGGACCCGAGTCGTTCTGATCCGGATCGGCCTTGGTATTCCACAGCAATTCGACGTGAATCGCATTATCGGGCACCACAACGACATCTTGGCATTGCGAAATGCAGCTTTTGACATCGTTGTTGTCCCAAACGTCCAAGCAGAACGTGTAAGTGCCTGCGGTGTTGGCCAGCAGGGTCGGATTGGGGAACGTGTCGCCCGGCACAAACGCTTGGTTGGAACCGACCGGTTGTTTGACCGTCCACTTGTACTTCTTGATGACACCGCCGCCCGGGGCCTTCGACGCCGAACCGATCATGTGCAACAGCGTTTGCGGAATGACTTCCTCGCCTTCTTTGCACGACACAACAGCGACAGGACAATTGTCTTTGACGCCAATGCCTTGCACGGTCAATTGCGGCTTGAGGTACGCGTTGCTCGACACTTCCAGCACGGCGACATCGGGCACTGGGTCGGACTTCGCGTCGCCCGGCTTGCTCGGCGGGCTGATGTCGGCCGGTGAATAGACAATGTCAAACTTGGCCGTGCCGTTGATCGGAATGATGCAGGAATTGGCCTTGCTCGGGCCTTTCTTGGCGTCAATTTTGTCGCATTTGTTGTTGGTGTCGCTGATCATCTTCTTGAAATCAAGGGTGAACTCGTCAGTCGTAGTGCCGGTAGTCCACACCATGCTGTCAATGACCAATTCAACGCCGCCGTTGTTCTTGATCTGCACCTCGCGGTTTTCATTCAAGCCGCTTTTGATGCCGCCAAAATTGAGAGCCGGATACGGCACCAACTTGATGCTCGGCACGTCCGAATTGCCCAAAATATTGACGGTTGTGTCCGGCGTCGCCAGATCGTTGGTGTGGAAGATCGCGATGCCTGACTTCTTCTTGTCGTCGGTCGGCGTGAACTTCACGCAAAAATTGTGCGATTCGCCGGGCAGAATGGCCACGGTCGACGGCAAAATGCCAGCCTTTTCTTCTTTGACGCCAACGACATCGCACTTGTCCTGAAACACGCTGAACGGCGCATCGACTTGGAAAGTAATGGTTGAAATCTTGAGCGCCGCGTTGCCGGCATTGGTCACGATGATCGGCAGCTTGGCAAACAGCGTCGGCGCGACATACGGAAATTGCAGATTCTTGTCGACGCTGACCTTAGGGGTGCCCTGCTTGGTCGCGAAATTGATGACGAATTGCGTGCCTTCCGCGCCGCCCAACTTCACGTCGTTTTTCAGCGTAAACGTCAATATCGCCTTGCGATCTTTGTCGTCAAAACGCTTGAAGCGCACGCCGAATTTTTGGATGGTCACGACATTGTCGCCGCCGACGTCGCTCGGCACGACCCGCGGAAACACAGTATTTTCATCGATTTCCTGGTCGTCAATCACGGCGCCCGCACCGTCGTTGGCTTCTGGATCAACCGCCATGACGCGAAAAGCGAGGTTGCGCTCGTCGGCATTTTCGTCAGGCGATGCCGGGTCATAGGTCATCTTCATTTTTTCAATGACCAACGGCGCGGCGACCAAGGTACCGGCCGAGTTGGACACATCAAAAATGACGTCTTTGTGTCCAAGATCGGCGATGCTGCCGGCCTGAATTTCGATCGTGCTTTTGTTGCCAACGGTTTTGGCGTTTTCGTTTTGTTTGATAACCGTGATCGCGGAGCAGTCAACCGCGGTTGATCCCGACGAACAGGCGATTTTCTTCAGCGTGCCCGTATTATTGTTGTTGTTTGTATTGGTTGCTCCGGTGGATGCCGTGCCGTTGGCAGCGGTGTTGCAGCCAAAAGCGAACACAGCCCAAAGGAGGAGAAAACCGACGGAATTGAAGCGCAACATGGGCATTTCCTTCATTTTCGGGCGACGCACGATCAAGGCATCGCGGGGACTGCAGCGGAAAAACTAGGCAAATTCAGCCAAAACACGGGCGAAACGCGGCGCGCCAGGTCGAAAAATCGCCAGCGCACCAACGCCAACTCTAAGTATGTCTGCGGTCGGAGTCAACAGCGAATTTTGCGCACGCGACAGATCGGGGCTATTTTGGCTGCAGGCGCGGTTTACATGACATAACACTTGACGTGCGGCATTTTGCGGGGAACTATCTCACGCTCGCAATATCCGCGGTGTCGCGGTGCGAAGCCAGCCGTGCAGACGCGCAGTCGACGACAAAGGCGATCGCAGTTCGATGAAAAAACAGGGTAATGTCATGAAAAACCAACACAAAAAATTAGCGATTCCCAGTGCGTTGCTGGGCGGATGTTTGCTTTTGTCGCTGTCGATGAGCAGCGGTTTGACCTCCTGCGACTCGACTGCAAAATTTACCCTTCCTGATCGCAAATTCTATCAGATCGAAGTGATCTCGGCGTTTCCGGCCCAGATCGACGGTGTAGGCAACGTCAAACGCGTTTGCGGTGCAGCCGTCGACGAAGAAACGTTGGCGGCCAACGGCATTGAACTCGTGAACAATTTTGTTTCAGCCAACTTGGCCAATCCGCCCTGCGGCGCCGATGACCGCGATTTCTCCATCAAAGAAGGCGAGTTGATTGAGCTTTATCCGGTCAAGGCTTCAGGGACCAACCGCACGATCACGCCGGCCTATTTTAAATTGACCCTTTGCGGTGAAGCCGATCAAAAACTGCCCGCACCGCCGTGCCTGCCCGGCGGATCGGAAGCGATCGCCACCTCCGTGCAGTATAAAAACCTGTCGCCGCGCTGCATTGCGACCGGCAACAACGCAGAATTGTCCCGCGTCAACGTGGCCGTATTGGTGGACAACAGCGGGTCGACGGCCGGTTTGGTCGACAAAGAAAGCTTTTTGGAAGAAGCGTCGGGCAATTTTAACCAAGCAGGCTCGACCAAAGACATCGCTTCAGACTTCGTGAGCGTGCGCGTGGATGCGGTCGATCAATTTGTGCAAACGCTCAACACCCGCGATCGCGCACTGGTTTATTACTTTGACGAACAGGGCGTACACGTCGCTTGTGAGGACAACCGCCACTGCGTGCTCGACAGCGACCCAACTGACTTTGACGTAACGGTCTTTTGCGACGTCGATGCCGACTGCGGCGCCGGCTCCGGCCGCAGCTGTATCGCACTGGATAATCAGGAACTCAGCCGTTACAAGTCATTGCCATTCGGCGGCGGCGATCAGGACAACCTGAATCAGCAAAACACCTGCTTTGGCGCCAACAACAAAAATCGTTTGGATATCCACACCGCATTGGACAAAGTCGTGCGATCGTCGGGCAATGGCCGCGCCCCCGTCTGGGCGGCGATCGATGAAGCGTATAAATTCATGACGACCCCAGTGGCGACGGGCGGCTCCGGCCTGACCAACGCCGACAACCGGCACATCATTATTATTACGGACGGCCCAGACACTTGCAGCAAGGACGAAGATTACAATTACAAGGGCATTGCTACGCTGCCCAAGGCCAAAGTCGACAAATGTCGCCCACAGTGCTCGGCAGAAGGGACGGCTAGGCCGTACCAGGAACTGATCGAGAAAATGAAGACGCCCGATGGCGAAGGCCGCAACTGGCAGGTCCACCTGCACGTGATCCAATTCCAATCACCGGGTTACAAGACGCCAGATGCCAAACTGCAACAACTGGCCTGCGCCTCGGACGGTACCTATCAGTTCATCAACAGCGAACAAGTCAACAAGGCGCAAAACAACAACTTGCTGAGCAAGGCCCTGACCAATGCCCTGAACCGCGTGCGCAATTCGCTGTCGGGTTCGTGGCGGACGTCGTACAAGCTAGCGGAAATGCAAGATTCTGCCATTATCAAAAAGGGTGAGCAGGTCGCCTTGGACGGCAGCCTGGATGTCACGGTGGCCAAATTCACCAGCTTGCAGTCGGCCAAGACCAATTTCTTTGATTGGCGCTTTTCTTGGAGCAACAATGAAGACAGGCGCTTGCTCGTGCGCATGGGCTGTGCCACTTCGGCGGACTGCAACGGCGGCACCGATGATTGCGCGTCACAGCATTGCTCCAGTGGCGGCGTTTGCGTCGACAACCAAGCCCCTGATTTAATGCCCTGTACCATCAAAGGTGGCGCTGCCGGCAAATGCTGCAAAGGCGTTTGCGCCGCCGCTGGCGGTAGTTGCAGTTGCATTCCGTAATTAGATGTCGCAGTTTCTGGCGCATTGCCCACTTTGATTTCTTGCCCTTTTTTGACCAGCCCTCGCCCCCCGGTGACCAGCTGAGCCCCCTGCGATCGCGCCCTTGTTGCGCGCCGCGCAATTGAGAGGATGAACGTGAAAGAAATTGTTTTTTTTGGAAAAATGCCCAAGTCGGCGCGCGCCAACTGGCTGGTTTGTTTGGTCTTGCTGGCCGGACAGGGGGTGGCCGCAGCCGCATTTGCCGGTGAGGTCGAGCCGATCGACAAAGAACTGGATAAATATTGGAATGTTGAGCAGGCCGTGCCTTCGCTGACCAATCCGCTGTTTGAACGCAAGGGCGGTGTGGAAGGTTCTGTGCATTTTGGGATTGTTCCAAATGATTCGTATTACTTACCGACGCCCGTCGGCACGCGAATCGCCTACTTCCTTGCCGATACGTTGGCTTTAGAAGCCAGCTTTTCCTATTTGCCCGGCGGCGACAGCAAGTTGCAAAAATTCCTCAAATGCCCCGACACCGACAAATGCAAAAGCAATTTGACTGAAGGCGCCAAAAAACAGCCGCACATGAATTTTGTGTCGGCCTTGGATTTGGCGTGGGCACCGTTTCACGGCAAAGTTGGTGTATTTACTAGCAAACTCAGCAATTTTGACCTAGGGTTCAACGCTGGGCTTGGCCTCATCAACGTGGATGTCGACAACTCAAGCGACGGCAACGACAAATTGCCCGATGGCACCGCCGCGGTGAAGGCACAAATGACACCCGGCGGTCATTGGGGCATGAATTTGCGGTTTTACATCACGCGTTGGCTTAATTTGCGCGCCGATTACAAGCAATTCATGTACCGGCCCGAAGCCGACAAAAGCTTCTTGTTTCCGGTTGAATTCACCATCGGTGTGGCATTCTTGAGTAAATAGATGTGGTGTTCTTGAGTAAATAAATACAGTTGAGTAGCCGCGGTTGCGCGGCTGACGCTCAGGCCCTTGAATGGCTGTGCCCGCAACGGAGGCACGTCGCCAGCGCAGACGAAACAAATGGAGTCAAGGATGGTTTTACAATTCCCACAACGATTTAGCGTGCCTGCCGCAACCGTCGCGCTGTGCACTCTCGCGGTGTGCTCTGGCGCGCTGTGGCTGCCGGTGCAGGCGCTGGCGCAAACGCCTGCAGCCGACCCCGCAGTGGCCGACCCGGACCCCGTGCCGCCGGCCAAACCGGCAGACAAGGCCGCCGACAAACCGGCAGACAAACCCGCCGATAAACCAGCGGAACCAGCGGACAAGAACCCAGACGTCGCCAACCCCGCGGCCAACTTGGATGAGGCGTACGGCCTGTCCAACGACGTGGTGCCGCCGGGCGGCCGCTTGGTGTGGGCGCGCAACCGCCAGATCGAAGTGTACCAAAAACGTGAAATGCTAAAGGAAAGTCGCCACGCCTTTTCGCTTCTCATCGGTGCCGTGCCCAATGACGATTTTTTCACCTACTTCGCCCCAGGTCTGGTTTATCAGTACTACTTTTCAGAGGATTTGGGCCTGCGCGTCCAAGCCGCCTACACCACTGAAACCAAAACGTCGCTGGAAGCCAACTTGCACGCGCCGCGCCCAGACGGCCCCGCGCTCGACGTGCGCCTGCCGCAAACGCTGCAGGCCTACGCCAACGCGGGCGTGGATTGGAACCTTTTGCACGGCAAAATGGGCTTTTTCGGCACGCGGATGACCGAATTCGACTTGGCGATCAACGTCGGTCTGGGTATTGTTGAAACACGCACCACCGATCAGGGCGCCGCGCAGAAATTGTGGCAGCCAAAGCCAGCGGGCAACGCAGGTATGGCGCTGCAATTTTATCTGTCGCAGAACTTGGCGGTTTCTATGAATTATCAACAAATTTTCTATGGTGCTTACGGCGGTGGTGTATCACAACCGATAGTGCTGTCGTTGGCTTTGACGTATTTGACGTCGGGTCAGCAGTAGCAGCCGCGTCTTTGGCACCGTTTCCGTAGCTTTTTGCCACAAATGTGAGGCACATCGTGCAAGTTCAAGTCAAAACAAATGCGCAGTTTCTGCTGATGTCGCGCCGGGCGATGGCCGTCGCGTCGGCCGTGTTGGCTTTCGGTATCGCCGCCCCTGCGCTGGCGATTTCGATCGAAGACGTCAAAACGCTGGTCGGCCTTGAAGTGCCCGACGAACAGATCATCAAGAAAATTGAAAAAGATGGTTCGGTCTTCAAGCTGTCGCCAAGCGATATTATGGCGCTGAAGAAAAAGGGCGCGTCGGACAAACTCATTAAATACATGCTGCAAACGGCGCAATCGACCGACGGCGGCAAACCCAAAGAAGCAACCAAACCCAAAGCCGAACCGGAAAAGCGCGAACTGACGGCCGCCGAACAAGCGGCAGAAGAAGCGAGATTGAAAGAAGAATCCATGCGTTTGGCCGACGAACAGCGCCGTCGCGATGAAGCTTCGCGCAAAGCGTTCGCTGGCAAGGTGTTGGCGCAAGGCCAGCGATACGCCAATGACGGCGAATTTGTCAAAGCGATTCAGGTATTTAACAAATTTGTCGAAGACGGCATCGGCGGCATTCCGTTTGCGCCCGACTCAAATGAAGCCTACGTCGCTAAGTACGGAATTGCCAACGCTTTGGCCCGTGCCGGTCTGATTCAGTCGGCTGCCAACATGCTTTTGGAAGTCGTGCGCGCAGGTTCCGATAAGATGTTCTTTCAGCAAGCTTTTGACCAACTGCGTGATTTGCGGCGCAAAATTAATTATCGTCCGCCTGAGCTGGAAGATTTGACGCGCTTTTCCGTGTCGAACACCGATGCAGCCTTTCAGGACAGCTATTACTACTTTGTCGGTGAATTTCTTTTGGATTTCGGCCTTGGTGAGCAAGCGCGGCCGTATTTGGAAAAAGTCACGCGCGACGGCAACGATTACGCCCGTTCGCAGTATTTGCTGGGCCTTTTGTCGATTCCGACGGAAGAAAAAGACAAGATTACCGGTCAGCAAGTCGCCGATGCCAGCCAAGCTTTCCAAAAAGCCGTGCTCGCTGGTGAAAAACGTCAGGATGGTCAGGCAGTTGTCGATCTGGCGTTCTTGGCGCTGGCGCGGTTGGCCTACGACATTGAGCAATTTGACGCCGCGATCTACTACTACAAGAAAATCAGCAAGAATTCTCCAAAGTTGGCCACCGCATTTTACGAGGCCGGTTGGGCCTACTTCCTGAAAAACGACGTCAGCCGCGCTTTGGGCACGTTCCATGCGTTGCACAGCCCCTATTTTGCCCACCATTTCTATCCGGAAATGTGGGTTTTGGAAGCCACGGTTTACTCAAACCTTTGTCAGGTCGAGCGCGCCGAAGCTGCGGTTGAAATGTTCAACAACCACGTGCTGGTGCTGGGGCCGCCGTTGCGCGATTTCCTCAAGCGCAACCGCCGTCCGGATGATTTTTATGCTTCGTTTGTGGAGTCGAGCAACCACAAATCGGCGGCGAGTTTGCCGCGGCCGCTGCAGTCGCCGGTGATGGAAAACGTGGAATTCTACAATCTTTACCAGACGATCAAGCAAATTGAGAAGGAAGAGAAAATCATCAAGGCCAGTTTGGGGCCGTTAGGGACTTTCGGGCAGGATTTGCTGGGTAAACTCGGGCAGTTGCGCACGGAACGCAGCAGTGAAGCCGGCGTCGTGATTCAAAAAACGCTCAAGCAAACGCAAAAAGACATTGAGACCTATCAGGACAAACTGTCTGAGCTCAAGATCGACATTGAAACGCAGAAGTTGAACAAAATCGACGACAAGATAAGCGGCGTCAAAACCGAGGAAGGCAAGGGCGATTCCGGTGGCACCATTGCCATTGCCGGGTCAGATTCCATGGTTTGGCCGTTTGAGGGTGAATTTTGGAAAGATGAAATCGGTGCTTACCGCTCGTTTGTGCGCAGTCAATGTGCTGCCGACGACAAGTAGTAGACCTCCTGCGGCGTGCACCGCCGCGCTGCCGCGCGCGCTGCAGCAAATCCGTTTCCCAAAGCCACAGCCAGATCGGCGAGATCGAGGCTGTCCGACCAGCAGATCGTCCGCCAGGAGTCAGAGCACATGTACCTAGAATTTACGCGCAAATATTCCGCCGCCTTCAAACGAACCGCGGTTTTGGCGTCGCTGGCGTCTTTCGTTTTTGCCGGTTTCGCTCATGCCCAGGACGCGACCGATTTGGACGTCGGCGCCGACAAGAAAAAGGCTGAAAAGAAAGCCGGTTTGGTTGAAGAAACCAAACCCGCTGTCGAACCGCCCAAGAAGAAAAAGGACGACGACAAGCTGAAAAAAGGCGAGTTCGATTACGAAAAAATCGAATCCTTGGGCTTTACGCGCAAGGAGCAGGAATTGCAGTTGGAGAAGTCCAAGACCCGCAAAGCGTTGATCAAAACGCTGGAAGACTACCTAAACCGCGGCACGATTACCGACCCGAACAAGCTGGCCGACATTTACTTTCGGCTGGCGGAAGCTTGGTGGGAAGAAACGCATTATTTGTACCTGCTCGATCGGGCTGAGTACAACAAGCTCATGCTTTCATTTGACAAAGGCATCCTGAAAGTCGCGCCGATCGAGCCGGTGGAAAACTACCAGAAATCGATCAGCTTTTACGAGAAAATTCTGCAACAAGCGCCTAATTACCAGCGCATGGACGAAGTTTTGTACCGTTTGGGCAAAGCGGCGCTGCAGCAGGGTAAGGCACTGGGCGACAAAGTGCTGTCGAACAAAGGCGTGCAGTATTTGAACCAGTTGGTGCAAAAGCATCAGACTTCCAAGTACATAGCCCAAACTCGGCTGGCATTGGCGGAACATTTCTTTGAAATGAACAACCTCACGCTCGCCAAGATGAACTACGAGCAAATTGTGCAAAATCACAAGTGTATCTCGATTTACAACTATGCGCTGTACAAACTGGGCTGGGTGTATTTCAACTTGCGCGAATTCCGCCGTACGATTGAGACCTTCCAGATGGTTATTAAGGAAGTCGGCAGCGACTCCTGCGGCAAAAAAGAGGAAATGAACGCGAGTAAAATGGGCTTTATTGATCAGGCCTGCAAGGATTTGGACCAAGCTTACGCAGAGTTGGAGCATGGCTGGGACGAAGCCGAACGCTATTTTAGCGAAACCAAAACCTGCGGCACCGTTGAAGCCCACCTGATCCGGATCAAAGATCTGTATGTCGCCAATGACAAAGATGAATTGGCCATTGAGATCTTGCACAAGTTCATCAAAGAACAGCCGACCGATAAGCGCTGCGTGGATTGGCATGAGCAGATCATCGATATTCGAAAGAAGATCGGTAACTTCAAGGATACCGAAGTGGCGATGCGCGACTTCTTGTCGTTCAGCGATTCGCGCACGAGTGCTTGGGTGGCTGCGAACAAGAACAACGCCGAAGTCGCCGACAAAGCTGACAAAATGGGCGAGGCGATTTTGCTATTTGTCGCTAACTATTATCACCAGTTGGCGCAAAAGACCGACGAAGAGACCAAGACATTTGAAAAAGCCAAACCGTATTACGCGCAAGCTGCGGCTGATTACGGTGAGTTCGAACGCCGTTATCCAAAAGCGAAAAAGCGTTACATTGTCTCGTTTTACCATGCGGAAATTTTGTTCGACCAGTTGAAAGACTACAAAGGCGCCAAGGAGCGTTACTTGGTCGTCATCGACTTGGATCCAGAAGGCGAATACGTGGAAGACGCGGCGCTGGGTGTGATTTACTCCGTGGAAGAATTGATGAAACAGACGCGGGCCTGCTACAACGAGCAAAAAGACGCGTGGGATGAAGGGCCGACTTGCCCGTATCTGCTTGATCCCAATACGTCGTCTGAAACCAAAGTGTTCAAGACGAAAAAGAAAGAGGATTTGACGGAATCGCAGATCAAAGCTGCGATCGTGCCGAAGAAGGCGCAGAAACTGCATCCGCTGGAGACGGATTACGTCAAGGGTGCGGACACTTACGTCAAATTGATGGAATCGCTCAAAGAGAAAAAGAAATTGGCGGGCAAGGGCACGCGGGTACCTGAAATCATGTACTTGGCGGCGACGGCGTTCTATGAGCGCGGTCAGTATGACCAAGCGATCAAGCGTTTGGAGCAGACGTACAATTTCAAGGAAGATTCAAAAGCCGCAGAAATTGCTGTCAAAACTTTGATCGACATTTACGCGCGGCAAAAAGAATGGGCGCCGATCGAATTGTGGGCGCGCAAGATGTTGGCGCGTAAGACTTTGATCGTGTTCCAGAAAAAAGACCTGCGCAAATATGTCGCGGTGGCCATGGCCGAACAAGCGATTCTGTTGGCGGAAAAGAAGGACTGGGACGGTGCCCACGCCAAATACGACAAAATTTTGGCGGAGTACAAGGCCGAAGAGCCGGAATTGGCGGCGACATCGCTGTACAACAAAGCGCTTTTGTACGAATTGCAAAAGGAAGACACCAAGGCGATTAGCACATATGAACGGGTGGTTAAGGAATTCCCCAAGGCCAAGATCGCGCCCGAAGCGATGTTTAACATCGGCGTGATTTATGAATCGATGACCAACTTCAAGGATGCGGCCGATGCGTTCTTGAATATGACCAAGTTCCGCGACAACGCCGATGCAGCGCAAGCATTGATTAACGCTGCGGCTATTTTGAATGCGCTCGGCGATTACAAAGGCGCAGCGGCGGCCTACGACGCGTTTGTGAAGTTGGCCAATGCGCTCAAGGGCGATGACGAAAACACGCAACGTCTCAAAAGCTTGGTCGCGGATGCCGAGTTGGAAAAAGGCCACGTTTTGGAAAAAATGGGTGCCGATGGCGCCAAAGCGGCCGCTGGTGTGTACGGCGCGTTGGTGACCAAATACCCCAATCGCCCTGATTTGGCGGTGGAAGCTTTGGGCCGCCGCGCGGAAACATTGCGCTTGTCCGATGCCGGCAAGAACCGTGTCGCCGTTTACAAAACCGTCACCGATGCGGTCAAGGCGTATGAAAATCCGGCTGGTCAGAAGGGTCGCGCTGCATACTATGTCGCACAAGGCATGTTCTACAAAGCGGAATACGACTTTGACGATTTTGAAGCGGTGACGCTCAAGACCGTGAAGAAAATGTCGCAGTTGGCCGGCGTTCTGGTCAAGAAGGCCGATCTGCTTAAGAAATCAGAAAAGAGCTACTTCGGCGTCATCGATCAGACGGCTTCGGGTCAAGGGCGCGCGTATGCGGCGGCTTCGGCGTTCCGCATCGGTCTGTTGTACTTCAATTTCAAAGAAGATTTGTTTAAAGCGCCGATCCCGCCGCAGGTTTTGTCCAATCCGCAGTTGGAAGAGGAATACCGCAAAGCCATTGAATTGATTGCGGTGCCGATTGAAGAGCAGGCGCTGTCTGCGCTCAAGAACGCGATCAACGTCGCGCACAACATGGGCGTTTACAACAAATGGTCCAAAGAAGCTGGCGAGTACGCGGCGCGCGTCAGCGCAGCCGACTACCCGACCGTTGAAAAGGACCCCAACCTGCCGCGCGCGTCCACGGCCGTGAGTCCAGATAAGCCAACAGATGCAGCGACTTCGGCGTCATTTGTCACCTCGGTGCGCCGTGGCAAGTACAAAGTTTCATTTAAGCCTGAAGTGGTTGAAATCAAGAAAGCTGTGGAAAAGAAAGCCGATGAGAAGAAGGCAGATACGCCGCCGGCCAAATAGTCAGCGCTTGTCGGCTAGTTTCACGCAATCGATTGAGCAAGTTTTTGACACGAGGATCCGAAGATGAGTAAGTATTTCAAAGTAATTGGCTTCGTCGCGCTGCTGTTGAGCGTGTCAGCCCACGCCCAACAGCCGCAAACTGAGTATTTGGAAGGCATCGAGCGCGGCGCGCAAGATGCGATGCGCGCTGGGTTGTCGTCTGCGCTGCGCAAATTGCCGCCGTGCAATCCGTACCAGATGTACAGCGCCAAGGACAAAGACGGCAGCGAGCATGTGATGTGCTGCGCGCCGGGCTTTGTGTCATTGGGCAAGGAATGCGCGCGCATTGCACCGCAGACCTGTGCCAACGTGGCCATCGACGCACCGGAAAGTTGCAACATCACGCGCTGTGCCAAGTACACCCATGAAATTGAAAAAGAAGTGCCGGCAATCGGCGACGATGGCAAGCCGATCCCCGGGCAAATGGAGAAGAAAAAGGAAGATGTGCCGTGTGAGCCGTGGAAACCCGATGGCAGCCGCGATCTGACTTGCGAATTGGATACTTACGACTGCAAGAAGGAAGAACTGGCCGGCGGCGGCGGTGGCGCGCGTTGGTGCGGCGACTGGATCAAAGTTTTGCCTGCGCCGCCCCAAGTCGACGCCGGCGGCAAGCCGATCGCAGGATCCGATCGCATGATTCGCCGTTGCAAGCCCACGGAAGTAGACTGCATTTTGGACGCGCGCGAGTGCACGGGCAAGGAATTGACGGCCAACAAATCAGACGGCATCGTGTGCCCGATCGGCCAATACAGCGACGATCAGGCCAAATGCCAAACCTATAAATGTCCAGCCCTTTGCACCACAGCCGACGGCCGCTGCGCCAAATGCGGCCCGGATTACCAAGGTGCAGCGGGCGAATTCAAGAAAGCCACCGAAGTCGACAAGCGGTTTTATGAAGCCTATTTCAACCTCGGTATGTCCTTGGAACGCTTAGGTAAGTACAAAGAAGCCGTGACGGCGTATGAAGCAGCCAAGGGCATTTCACCCAACGACGACCGCGAAAAATCGCTGCAATTGTCCGCACAAGCGTACATTGCCCGCGCCATGCTCGCCGAAGCCCACCGCGCGGCGGAAGCCGGCGAGAAAGCCAAGGCCAAATCGATCCGCGATCAAGCAAAAGGCGTGTGCGATTCTATCCTCGCCGTTGACCCGGACAATGCGATGATGAATGTGACCATGGGCCTGTATTTCTTGGAAGAAGGCGACAATGAAAGCGCGGAGAAATTTGTCCGCACGGCCCTGCGCACCAACCGCGAGGACACGATTGCGCTCAATATCCGCGGATCTATCAACCTCAAGCAGAACAAGAATGAGATTGCGCGCTGGATTTTGGAGGAGAAAGTGCTCGGCATTGATCCGAGTAATCCCGAGGCGTTGGCCAATCTTGGCTTGGCCTACGTGCGTCTGGGCGATTTGCCCAAGGCGGTGGCGGCGTTTGAAAAAGCGGTGAAGTTGAACCCGAACTCGATTTCAGCGCGCATGAATTTGGGTGCGATTTACTTGGAGTATTTGAATTACCGCGATGCCGATCGCCAGTACAACGTGGCGTTGAAGCTGGAGCCGGACAACTTGGAAGCGTTGACCGGTGCGGCGCTGTCGCTCGAAGGCAAGCGCGATCCCAAGAAAGCCGCGGAGATCTATGAGAAAGTGCTGGCCAAAGACAGCACACGCAATGCGATCTTGGTGCGCTTGGCTCTGATTTATGACAAAGCGCCGTTCAATGACGGCAACAAGGCGATCAGCTTTTGGAAAAAATACATCGCCGCCATTAATTTGCCGCCTCCCGATCCAATCAAGGTCGAAGTGGATGCAGCGCGCGCAAAACTAAAGACTTTTGAAAAACCGCCCAAGAAAATGCCCAGCGACTGGAGTCGACAGAAAGCCGAAGCGAAGAGCAATGAAGAAAAATTAACCTTGGCGTGGAAGAACTCCCTGGCGATTTACAGCCGCATCGATGCCATTGAAAAGGGAATGGAATTGGAGAAACAAGCCAAAGATCCAGCGCCCAAGCCGACCGACGCGCCCAAGCCTGCGGATGCACCCAAACCGGCGGATGCGCCCAAAGCGCCGTAAATTTAGACAGATCAGAAATCGCGCTTGCGCGCAGTGCGCAGCGCGCGTAACGTGACGGGCGCAAGCGGGCACCGGCGCCTGCGCGAACGGCCAACGGAAACGGAGAAGATGATGAACTTTACCAAGAAAATGGCCTTAGGACTGAGCACGTTGTCTCTGCTGCTGGCGTTGCCGGCCTTGGCTGAAGACAAGTCGCGCTTTTATGACTTCAGCGATCAGAACATCGACGGCCAGATCAAAAAGCCGATCGTGATGAACATCGAAACGCGGCAGCGCGCCAAGTTCGATAAGTTGCTCAAGTTGAAGAAATCATTCCGCATGGCCCTGGTCGACACCGGCCGCGAGCGCACTTTGAAATAAGCGATCGCCATTGAAATTTGCCGAGCCCCGTTCAACGTCAGTTGAGCGGGGCTTTGGTGTTTTTGCGGTGAAAAAACGTCGCGGCAGTTAGATCGTCGCCTTCATCCACCCGTCAAACGCCGGTGGCGCGCAATCAGCGCCCGTTTGGAGTTTGCGATGGCTATCAAAGTACAAGTGTATTCAGCGTTGCTGTTCATCTCGGCCGCGGGCGCAGCGACGGCGCTGGCGACGGACAAAACGCCAAGTAAATTCTATGATATGGAGGAGCAGTACATCCCGGGACACGTCCGTGCGCCGAGCGGGTTGTACCTGGGCGCTCGCGAGAAGGCGAAGTTCGACAAGTTGTTGGTGCTGAAGAAGAATTTCCGCGCCAAAATCGTCGACTCGCAAAGCGATGGTGCGCTGCGCTAACGCGTGGCGTTGATCGGAGCCGCATCGGGACGTAAAATTAGCGCTTGCGCAATTGGCCTATCTTTGGCTACAGTATAGGGTTTGCTCCGCCGAAATTCCGGCGCAGTTGCGGCAGTTATTCGCCGCACCCAATTTGTGGTTCTGCCGCCAAGGTCCGCCGATGACTACCCCCCCGATGCCTACCCGCGCGATGCTCAGCTCGCTTCTGCGTTCAAGGTTGTTAAAAGTAGGGGCAATATTGCTGCTTTCCAGCACGGCATGCGCTTCAAGCACGACCCCAAACGCAGCGACCAACGCCAACGGCACCAATGGCAGCGACGGCGGTGGGACGGTCAAAGATCCCAACAATACCGGCGGAAGTTGCGGCGCGGCCGGTGGTTTCGGCATCGACTGCCAGCCCAAAATCCATGTGACGCTGTCGCCGCTGGATCAGGACATCAAGCACGGCAAGATTGTCGGTGTCAATGCCGGTGAGTTGGATGTCGGCAAGTCCAAGGATATGATCTTTAACGTGTCTAACAACGGCAACTCGCCGCTGACCATCAGCGCGGTGGACTTTGTCTATGAGGCCAAGTCGCCCGATGAAGCCGCGCTGCCCGCGTTTCAATGCTTTGGCCCAGACGGCACAACGCCGTGTGCAACCGCGCATTTTCCGGCGATTAATACGTCTGATGCCACAAGCGGCACCATAGTGAGCTTCACCGTGCGCTTTACGCGCTACAAAGATGACGCCAAGCGCACGGCAACCATGCGGATTCATTCCGATGACAAGTCGGGAGACGCCACGGCCAAGAACATGGCGGTGCTGTTCACCAGTTCCAACGGCTTGGCCAAAGTGCAGGTTTCGCCTCCGGAAATCGACTTGGGGCAGGTTGCGATGGGCGGCACGCACAACGGCTCGACGCTGGTGACCAACGTCGGCACGTCGGATCTGCAGGTGCCGGAGATCGATTTTACGGCGCTCGACAAAGCGATGTTCACAGCGGTCGTCGATAGCAAAGAATATCCAACAGGTGGCGTCGCAACCGTCGGTTTGGCCATTGCGCCGGGCACCAGCAAGGAGGTCAAACTGGTCTACAAAGGCGTGGACGACAAGGCGCATACCGGCGATATTGTTCTGCATACCAATGATGCAACGCTGAGCAATGAAGGCGGGCCTGGCTGGAAACGCGTGGCCGTCAAGGTCAACACCACGGGGCCGTGTCTGCTTATCAGCCCGCACGATGTCGTTTTTGGCGCCACCATCCTGGGCGCCAGCAACGAGCGTCCGCTGCTGCTCAAGGCTTGCGGCGATCAACCAGCTGAAATCAGTGATTTGAGTTTTGTCGGCGCGGCGGGCAATTTTTCGATCAAATGGGCCAGCATCGCTGAACTCGGCGGCGTGGCGCCCACGGTGGCCAAACCGCTGATAATCAACCAAAACACCTCAAAAAACCTGATGCTGATCTACAACCCTGAAAAGCAAGCAGTTTTGGGACCTGACGGCCCAGCACTCGACAAGGCGACGATCAAAATCACTGCCAACACCGTGACGCCAGAAACCAAGGTGACGTTGAGCGGTTTTGGCTCCTCGGCCAATTGCCCGTCAGCGGTCATTACCGTGATTGAGGGCGAAACTGTGGTGCCGCAAACGGTTTTGCACTTGAACGGCAAGCAGAGTCAGGCCACCGTTGGCAAAATCGCCAGCTATCAGTGGAGCGTGCAACAGCCAAAAGGCTCGGTCGGCTTGTTCACACCGAACAATACCAAAGATACCGTGCAGTTCACGCCCAATGTCGCGGGCGATTACACGTTTTCACTGATGGTCACCGACGATGGCGGCAAGGTGTCTTGCTACGCGGCCAAGAAGATCGTCAAAGTCCTGCCAGATCAGGCGATTCACGGTGAATTGCTGTGGGATACGCCGGGCGACAAGGATCAGACCGATGAGGGGCCGGGCGTTGGCTCCGACATGGATTTGCATTTTGCCCATCAATTTGCGGCCAATCAGGATTACGACAAGGACGGCAAGCCCGATCCGTGGTTTGCCGACACCTACGACTGCTTTTGGCACAATCCGCACCCGGAATGGGGCAGTTACGACCCAAATATCGACGACAACCCCAGCTTGGATCGCGACGATACCGATGGCGCCGGTCCTGAAAATTTGAACCTAACGCTGCCCGAAGATGGCAAAACCTATGCATTTGGCGTGCATTATTTCAACGACGTGAAGTACGGCGCCTCGATTGCCACCATGCGCATTTATGTTTACGGGGCGCTGATGTACCAGGCAACGTCGACATCGATGCAAAAAGACGACCTTTGGTATGTCGCCACCATCAGCTGGCCAGCGGCCGATATCATCGCGGTGCCCGGCAACAAGGCGGCATTTTTCATCACGCCCAATTACCCACATCCGGCGCTTTGACACAATCATTAGTGAATTCACTGTTATAGGGGCGCCGCTTGCCGCGCCGATTTGGACAGTTGAGGAGGTCAGCGGTGAATCGTTTCACAGGTCTTGCCACACTATTGGCCTTGATTTCAGCGTGTTCTGGTACAACAGACGGCAGCAACGGCAACGGCAGCGGTGCCAATGGCAACGGCGGCTGCGTCGGCGCGTTTTGCTTGGAAAACGATCTGAAACTTTCGGCTGACCCCAAGCCGCTGGTTTACCTCGATTCCCTGCCGACAGCCGCGCCGCAGGTGATTGAGCTGAAGATCACGCATATCGGCAACTTGGGCACGTTGCAGTTGACGGGGATGACCTTTGAGCCGCCGACGGACGAATTCACGGTCACCGATTTTGAACCGCGTGCCCTCGAATCGCTCAAACAGACCGCCTATCATGTGCAGTACGCGCCTAAATTCTCGGGCGCAAAGGCACTTACGCTGGTTATTGCGACCAACGCGACGGCCGCCGCGTACAAGAATTACAAAGTGCCGGTCATCGTCAATGATTCGGGCAATGGCCTGATCATCTCACCAAACCCCATTGATTTTGGCAATGTGGCGTCGGGACAAAGCGTTGATCAAGAAGTGACGGTGACCAACAAGGGCAACAAGTCCATCAAGATCATGCTGACCAAACTCGATGGCGCGGGCAGCGACGATTTTACCATCGCCAAACCGCCCGGTCCCGATGCGATCGGTCCCGGCGCGTCGACACTTTTAACCTTGCGTTACAAGCCGTTGCTGGGCGATCACGACGATTCCAAGCTGCAGATCAACGGCGATGACAACCGCAAAGTCATGGCGATGGTGACCGGCAATGAAATCGCGCCCAATATCACCGCGGTACCGCCCAAGCTCGATTTTGGCGATCTGCCGGTGGCGCAGCCCGGTTCGCAGAAACTGCGCTTGATCAACAACGGTGTAGCGCCACTCAATATCGCGAGTATGGACGGGGTTTTTGACAAAAGCGCGGCGGGCCTCGTCAAAAGTGTCAGCGTGACCCCAGCGGCTCCTTTGACCATCGAAGGTGGCAAAGACCTGATTGTGACCGTGCAAATGACGGCGGCCAAACCGCTGCCGACCAACGGATCGCCGGCAGCCAGTTTGGCGATTACGTCCAACGCGGCCAACACGCCGTCGCTGTTCATTGCACTTTTTGGCACCACGGATGCGCCCAACCTCAAAGTGACGCCATTTGATGTGCTTGAGTTCGGCATTGTCGGCAAAAGCAAACCGCCGGCCGCGCCGCTGGTTGTGACGCGCAAGGTCGAACTGTTCAATGAAGGCACGGCGCCGCTGGACATCACTTCGGTCAGCGTGACCGACGACAAAGACACTGAATTTGCGGCCGATCCGCTGGCGTTTTCGCCCGCAGGGGTGCCACCGGCGCCTTACACGCTGGCGCCGGCCGCGTACGCGACGTTTAACGTGACTTTTGTGAACAAGGGGCCTATCGGTCAGGATGCCAAAGCCAATTTGCATATTAAATCAACAGATCCAAACAAGCTCGACGTGGTGGTCAAACTGTTGGCCTCGCGCGCCGACGGCACCAAATGCAACATCATCATTAAGCCGAGTCCTCTCAATTTCGGTGTTCTTTCCTATGGTTTGAGCAAGAAGCTGTCCTTGACCCTGCGCAACACGGGTACTGGCAATTGTTCGTACGTCGGTTCAAATGTCATGTCGTGTTTCACGGCCGGCATGCCCCCCCTGGTGCCGCCGAGCTCGGCCTGCAAAAATGCAAATAGCCAAAATTACAAGACATTTGCCCCAGCAGCCAAACTATTCAACCTCGGACCGAGCGAGGAAGCGCCGCTGCAAATCGAGTTTGACGCGCCCGAAGATTTGGGCGCGTTTGGCGGCGGCAAAGCCAACACGTTGACCGAAGTCAATGGCTTGATCATCACGCAGTTCAAGGATATTTCGAGCGGCTCGACCGACAAATACCCGAACTTGGACCCGCTCAACCTGCCGCCGGGGCAGAAGCCCAATTTGCTTGGCAAGGTGGGTAAGGCCGATGTCGCTGTTTTACCAGGTGATATTGACGCTGGCATTTTGACCGTCGGCTGTAAATCGCCAATCGCCACGGTCAGCGTGTACAACAACGGCACAACGGACGCATTCATCAACAAAATTGAGTTCGTCGGCTGCGGCCCCGAGGTCACGGCGCTCAATTGGCCGGCGATCCCGAAAACCGGCCTGCAAATTTCGCAGTCCAAACCTAGCAAGTTCGATTTGAAATACGGCCCGCAAAATGTCGGCAAGGACGCCTGTCAGCTTAATGTTTACACAAGTTTAAGCGCAGCATGCGTGGATGCCAGCGGCTTGCAGACCGGTGCCCAGTGCATCGTCAACGGCGATTGCGCCGCTGGCCAATGGTGTATGGGCCAGTTGTTCACGGTGCCGATTACCGGTGAAGGCACGTTAGATACGGAATACACAGACATTTACGATTCCGATGACGGCAAAAAGGTCGACGTCTTGTTCATCGTCGACGATTCCGGCTCCATGGGCAACAAGCAGGACAATTTGTCCCAAAATTTCACGACTTTTGTCCAAATTGCCACGCTGTTCAGCGGCACGGATTATCACATCGGCGTGGTCACCACCGACATGGATGATGGAAATAAAACTGGCAAGTTACAAGAAACTGGCGGCGTGCGCATTGTGACCAAGAAAGACGCGTCGCCGACCAAAGAGTTGGAGGCACTGGCCAAGCCAGGTGCCAATGGATCGGGCAACGAACAGGGCTTGATTGCCGGTTTGACGGCGACCACGCCGCCGCTGACTTTTGATTCATTGACAAAGACTTGCAAAGGCAACGCCGACTGCGCCGGCAGCGAGTGCGTCAAGGGCGCCGAGGACGGCAAACTGATGTGCGGCGGGCACAATCGCACATTTATCCGCAAATTTGCCGCGCTTGAAGTAGTTATCCTGTCAGACGAAGAGGATTCGTCGCCGCAGGACCCAAACTACTACTTGAATTCGTTTATGCAGATTCACGGCGTCAACAATAAGAATCTGTTTCATTTTCACGCAATTGTCGGTGACAAAGGTGGTTGCAAATCCAATGGCGGTGCCGATGCGGGCAATCGCTACATTGAATTGGCCAACAAGACCGGCGGCAAGTTTGCCAGCATTTGCAGCGGCAGTTATGCCCAAGCATTACAGGACATTGGCACGGCGGCTTTTGGCCTGACGCAGCAATACTTTTTGACGCGCACGCCCGAGCCGGCCACTGTGACCGTCAAGGTCGGCGGCAAGCCTTGTCCTGCGGGCGCGGCTAGTTGGAGCTACGATCCGCTGACCAACAGCGTGACTTTTGCTGACAAAAGCACGTGTATGCCGCAAAAAGGCGACAAAGTGGAAATTCACTACAAAATGTTGTGCTTTCCGTAGGCGCGGAGTTTTGTACAATAGGTTTGGGCGTTCGCTTGCGTCGAGCGCTGGCGTGATTGGGTTGCAGGGAACAAGAGGAAGGATATGAGTAAATTTGGCAATGTTTGCAGTGAGCTGTGTCGCGCACCCTTCGTGCTGGGCCGCAAGTTGATGACTGCGGGCGTGATCGCCCAGTTGTTCGTCGGCAGCACAATTGGCGCTGGCGTGGTCGGTTGCGGCGGCGATAACACGCTGGAATTTATCCCAGTCATCAGCATCACGGTTGACAGCAAGAAGGTCACTTTGGACAAGGCCGCTGCGTGTTTGCCCGTCAACTTCAGCGCGGACGACACCAGCGGTCAGTTGACGCAAACCAAAAAAGTCATCATCACCAACAACGGCATCGATGGCAGCGTTTTGTGTCTGAAAGCACCGGTTTGGGACGCAGGCAAAGACAAATTGTACAAGATGGAAGTGACCAAAGGCGCCACGCCCACTTCAACGGAGTGCCTGAGCGCGGCGATCGCCGACAAAAACAACCCGCCGGCCGCCGTGCCGGGCGTCGTTACCGCACTGGCGCCCAACAAATCGATCACATTTACAATCACTTACACGGCATCCCCCGGCCTGACCGGCGCGGCCAAATTGAGCATCGAGCACAACGGCGGCACGCAGGGCACGAGCTTCACCTACACCAAAAACGAGATGTGCTTTGGTATTGCCGAAGTTGGCCCGCAGATTGTGTGCAACACGCCGGAATTCACCTACCACAACGCGTCGGCTGCTAACCCACCGACGCAGTGCTTTACATGTGAAAATCACGGCACTGGTGAACTTTGCTTTGATTCTTCCAATTTTACCGAACCTAATTCGCAGTACAGCGTGACCAAGCAGCCGCAAAAAGGCGACTGCTTGGCGCGTTATGGCGATCCGCAAAATCCGGTGGCCAATCCCAAGCAGTTTGAGATGTGCGTGCGGTACACGCCGGATTCATCAGAAGGCAATGAAAAAGCACAGCTATATATAAAAACCAACGACGCCAGCCAGCCCAAAGTGACCATTCCATTGGATGCCGTGACCGACGCCCA
The DNA here is from genome assembly GCA_945889325.1 of Klebsiella pneumoniae. Lineage (GTDB taxonomy): Bacteria > Myxococcota_A > UBA9042 > UBA9042 > UBA9042 > CAMDBH01. The sequence goes on along the minus strand of CAMDBH010000030.1, from coordinate 3,679 downwards.
AAGCAGCTACAAGGTCACCTGCAAAGCGGCCAGCGGCGCGTTGATGTATGATTTCAAAGGCACAATTTCTGGTGTCAAAGAGACAACGTGCAACATTTACAACAACGGCCCGTCGTCGTTTACGCTCAATGCCAAGCCGGAGATCATCGCGACAAGTTCCAAGGACAAGAACGTCGATCTGTCGGGAATCTATGACGTATCGGCGCATAAGCCGGATGATTCGCCGTTTCCGGTGGACTGGAACTTTTCGATCGTCAAGGAAAAATCCCTCGATTTCATCGTCAAGTTGACCTATCCGACCGATGGCAAACTGCCGCCCCAAGCGCAACTGCTCATTTCCTTTACGCAAGTGCCCAACGGTGCTGGCAAAGTGATCTTGCCGATCGTCGTAGGGGGCGATGATACGCCGTCGTTGTCGTATGGACCTGAGCCGCTTTGGCAGCAGGCGGATGTGGGCAAAAGTACCACGGGGACGTTGGTTTTGGCCAATCAAAGCCCTTCGACGCTGCAATTGCTCGATGCCTGCATCCTGGCCGACAATTTGAATTTGGATCTGAGCAAGGACCCTTGCGGCAGCAACACCGCATCAAAAACCACCGTCCTTGTACCGGGTTTTGGTCTGCACACGATGCTGCCTTGGGAACTGTATCCGCTGCAGATCGCTTTTTCGCCGTTGGATGACAAGAAGATTACCCGCACGGAATTGCTGCATATTACTTGGTGCAGCACCAAATGGGACGGCAAGAATTGCGCCACGGCCGTTGGCGGCGGCTCAGGGCTAGTGGTGCAGTCGATCGGTCTCGCTGGCAATATTGAAGTTGCCATTGCGCCACCCACACTTACGCTTGATGCCGATGATGGCAAGGCCGTTGCCGGCAAGCCGGTGATCGTGACCGGCAAATTTGTTGAAGGGACATTGACCGGCAGTTGCCACAACTTTGCTTGGGCGATCAAAAGCCGGCCCGCGGGATCGATGCTGTGGAAAGGCCATGACGAACAAAATACCGATTCGGCCAAATTCACCTTTGTGCCCGACTTGGCCGGTGATTATAAGATCTTGGCCATGGGCCAGACCTGCGACGCCACCGATCCTGCCAAGGTCACCTGGTCCAAGCAGGTGGAGTTGACGATCAAAGTGGCCGCCACCCCGTAGATGTCTGCGCGGCTGCCAAGTCTAGGTATTTGGAGCGAAACCGGCGCATTGACATCGTGCGCGACGTTCGCGCCGAGCGCCGAATTCGATTGCATGGTGCCTGCGCATATTGAAGCGCTTGCCGCCGACGCGCACGGTCAGTATCAAGCCAACCCCGATTACCTCCTGTTTGACGATCTGGTGCAATTATCGCTTTTGCAAAGCGAACATGCGCAGTTGACGGCCGTGATTCGCGCTGTCACGGGCAGCGCGCAGCAGTTGGACTTGCGCGCCATGCTCGTGGAAATCTTGGCCGATCCGGCGGCAGCCGCTGAGATCGCGCAAGAAGTTCTGGTGCTGGAAGATCAAATCGAGGAGCGACCCGAAAAACGCCAGCTGGCCCGCGAGCGCTTGCGCGATCGCACGCCTGGCGATTGGGCGACGATGCTGCTGTCTGGTGTCGATCCCCATGACAATGAACGTGTTCTGCGTTGGCCTCTGCCCAATTGGCTGTTCGCCCGCGATTTGTGGGCGGTGGTCGGCGACGCTGTAGTCGTGGGCTACCCCAGATCGCGCGCGCGCAAGCGCGATGGGATTTTGGCGCGGGCTTTGCTTAAATATCACCGCTTGTTGCGCGATGCGCCGCGCCTAGACGTCCGCGCTGCGGCGCTGCCTCCGTCAGGCGTTGCCGCTGACGAAATGAATAGCGATCTCTGCGTGGAAGGCGGCGATGTGCTGGTCATTAGCCCGCAACTCGTTTTGATCGGCATTGGCGTGCGCACCACGCAGCGCGCCGCGATCGCGCTGGCGGACCTGCTGCGCGGACGCGGCGTGACGCGGGTGCTGGGCGTGCACCTGCCGACTAGGCGCGCAACGATGCATTTGGACACGATTTTTACGCTGGTCGATCGCGATGCGTGCCTAGTTTTTCCGCCGCCATTTGACGACAAATCGCCGCCAAACGATCGGGTGCGCGTGGTCGATTTGGCCGTGCCTGAAATCGATCTCGGCTGCGATTTGCCAAATATTGTCGGGCAGTTTGCCCATCGCCTCGACGTCATCGCCTGCGGCGACGGCGATCCGATCGCCGCCTTGCGCGAACAGTGGACCGATGGCGCCAATGCTTTTTGCCTCGGCGCCGGTCGCATCGTGCTGTATGGGCGCAACACTAGAACATTACAAGCATTAAACCGCGCCGGTTTTGAAGTGATGCAGCCCGAACAATTTGTCGCCAACGTCGATCTGCTGATGCAAGGCACGCGGCGCTTGGTCGTGGCCTTGACCGGTGCCGAGTTGTCACGCGGCCGCGGCGGTCCGCGTTGTTTGACGTTGCCATTGGCGCGGCAAGCTGGTCTGCGGCCGATCGCTGGTTTTCAGCCGTCACAGTGAAGAATTACTGCGGCGTCGCGTCGGTCGGCAATGCCTGATCGCAGTGATTTTGTAGGCACCAACTCGCCCAAACAGAGTGGCCGTGCAGGTCGCTGCGGCCAGAAATCGTTTGCAGGCCTTCTTCGGCGCGCCGGGCAATTGTTCCAATCGGATCGCCAGAAAGCTGAACTAATGCGGCACTATAGGCCGCAACCGGTCGCGATGCCATGGCATGGACGACAGCGCGCCGCACCGTAAATGCCGGATGTTGAGCGATGGCGGGCATCAGATGCGAGCAATCGGGGGCGTCGGAGCGACCGCACAGTTCTATGCCCCAAGTCAGCGCCGGGCCGCCCATTTGTTGCTGTGAAACCGTGCGCAACAATTCAATAAATCTAGCCGACGCAGCCGGTTGGTTCCATTTTGCCAGCAGCCACCAAGCGCTTAACCTGCAAGGCGCCGTGTAGGTCGTGTCGTCTTCCAACGCGGCATTCTGAATTTTTACCAGATGTTCACGCGCATCCAACAGACCCACGCCGTAGATCGCATAGGCCCGCGTCTCCGGATCGCGATCGCCCAGTGTCTTGACCAGCAGCGGCAGCGCTTGCGGATCGCGCAGTTCGGCCAACGTGCGAATCGCGCGACCGCGGTACGAGGCTTGCGCCGACGCGGCGCCAAACACTTGTTCCAAATACGGCCGCGCTGTCCAACCAAATCCAACCAACACGTCTTGCGACGGACACCCTGAAATCGCGTTGCATTTGAAGCGATCGCGAAAATCGGCCAACGCCAACCGCAGGCCCTCATCCATCGCCTCGCGATCGCGCCTCAGCGCGGCGGTCGCGGGCGAAACATCGGCGGCCAGCGCGATGGCACCTGTTGGCGCTGCGATCTTCGGCGCGACAGTGGCCGTAGGTGGTCTGGAACACGCCGCACAAAGCAGCAAGATTGCGGGACAAAGGCTGAAATTGAACGACATAAATACAGACTCCGCAACGGCGCTGAGAGCGTGTGAAAAAACCTTTTCACTCGCTCTCGAATGGGGTCTGGTATTGGCAATTTCTGCCAATCGACCAAAAGTGGGCTCGGATCCAAATTCTTGGCTCCCGTAATATCAATATCTTACGCGGCACCCATGCAGAAACTGCTAATACCTGACCCCGCTCAGCGGGCTGTGAA
>CAMDBH010000029.1 GCA_945889325.1 Klebsiella pneumoniae | reverse complement strand
AATTCAGCCACAAACATCGCGCCCAGTCCGGAGTGAAACGGAGGACTTCTTGACCGGTAGCGCGGCGATCTTGTCGCCGCGCCGATTAGCGAATGGCTTGAAATTAGAAGAGTTATTGCCAGCGCTGCATGGGCTCAAACATAGGCGGTTTCTTAAGTTATCGCGAATGGGCCCCGCCCCCCCGGCCCCCCCCTTTCCCCCCCCCCCATTTCGGCGTGCAGGGCAGGTTTATCTTCTGATTTTAGACTGTTCCAGCCGAGCGTTGGCTGGGCTTTGTAGATGTTGCCGGTGGCTTTTAGCCACACGGCCTTCGGTGGACACAAATGCCCCCAGCCATCAAACCACATATCCTGCATGAAGATGCGTACTTGATTGCGCTGGACAAGCCGGGCGGCTTGCTGTCGCACGGGGCGGAAGAAGTGCCGTCGGCGCTGCGCTGGCTGCGCGAACGCGAAACCGCGGCCGGGCGCGAGGCGGATCGGGTGCATTTGGTGCACCGGCTGGACAAGGACACGTCGGGCGTGTTGGTGCTGGCTTATAGTTCTGAAATTGCTGGGAAAATGGGCGAAATGTTTCGCGACCGCAAGGTGCTCAAAGTCTATTTGGCTTTGACATCGCCGGTGCCTGCGTTGCGCTGGCAGCGGACCGAGTTGCAGATGCGCCCAAAACGCTTGGGCGGCGGCGAGTTTATGCAAGTCGTGCCGGAAGACGGCGTGCAGGCCGACAGTGAGATCGAAGTGCTGGCGCGCGGGCGGCGTTTTGGGCTTGTGCGCGTGATTCCTGAACAAGGTCGCAAACATCAGGTGCGAGTTGCCTTGGCCGCTACGGGTTCGCCCATCTGTGGCGATTTCCTCTACGGCGGCAATCTGGTGGCGCGGCTGGCCAAGCGGGTCATGTTGCACGCGCGTTCTTTGGAATTTGCCCATCCCGTGACCGGCGTGCATACCATTTTCAAAGCCGGCGTTCCGGCGGATTTTCGCAAAATGATTCAGGAAGACGGCGGCAATATCCCACCGGATCTCGATCGCCGCCACCGCACAGAACCCAAACAGCACGATCGCGCCAAAACGGCCAGCCTGCCGCAGCAAACCGAACGCTCGCGCGCGCTAGCCGCGCAAGTCGTGCCTCCGCGGGCGGCGCCGCGGGTGCCACAACGCGCGCCGCGCAAGGCCAAATAACAAAATTACTGTGGAATTGTAGGCGTTGCAGCGGCCGTTGGCGTCACTGCAGCGCCCGCTGGCACTGGGGCCGGTTCGCGATCGTCCAACGCGATCAGCAGCCATTCCTTGCCGCGCAGCGCAAAGCGAAAACGCCAGCGCGGCACAGAGAGGTCGCCCGGAAACTGAGGGTGACGATACAACACAATGAATTCAGGGGCATTCTCTGGATCGCGCCGCAAGGCGATGCCCGACGCCCGCGCCCGCACGAGGCCGCTTGGGTCGGCGGAGCGCCGCGTCCAACTGGGCCAAGTAGCAAGCCAATCTTCAAATTCGGCGCGGTTGGGGCCGATGCGGTGATCGTTGACGGCAAAGCGCGATGGGTCGATTCTGCTGCGCAAAGCCGCCGCAATATTTTCACTTTTGAGAGAATCAAAGAAATACACGGTCGCCACTTCAGGCGTCGAGCACGACATGCCGCAACCGCCGATCGCGCCTGCGGTGATTTCAATGGGCAGCGATGCGGCCGAAGGCGCTGCAACTTCTGGTGCTTTGTGCGCTTTGGCAACGGGGGACGGCGGTTGCGGCGCAGGATCCGGCGCGCGGCTGCAGGCAACAAGTGTCAGAAGAGCCAAAAGTGCGACCAAACGCATCAAACCCTCGGGCGATCGTCCAAGTAGGCGGCCCGCACAGCGAGCAGGCGGTCCAAGCATTGCTCAAACGCGTTGACGACCGCGGGATCAAAGTGTTTTCCCCGTTCGCGCTGAATGTGCTGCACCGCGTCGTCCACGCTCCAAGCGTCTTTGTACACCCGCGGTGTCGTCAGCGCGTCAAACACATCGGCCAGCGCAACAATGCGGCCCACAAGGGGAATATCCTCGCCAACCTGCGCTTGCGGATAGCCCGTGCCATCCCATTTTTCATGGTGCGACACCGCGATCTGTTCGGCCATTTGCAACAATTTGGAGCGCGAACCACTCAAAATCTTTGCGCCAATGGTCGGGTGCTCCTTCATTTGCACCCATTCTTCGGCCGTCAAGCGCCCCTGCTTGAGCAAAATGCTATCGCGAATGCCGATTTTGCCGACATCGTGCATCGGCGCTGCCAACTTGATCAGCGCCTGATCCTCGGGCGGCAAACCGATCTGTCGCGCCAGCACTTGCGCGTAGCTCGACATCCGTTCGACGTGCTCACCGGTATCGCCGTCACGGTATTCCGCCGCGCGCGCCAACCGCATCACGGTATCCCGACTGGCTTCAAGCAGTTGCGAGTTGACCGCCCGCAAACGGTCCAGCGCCGCCGTGAGATCCGCCGTGCGCTCCTCGACCATTTCTTCCAAGCGGCGATTGGAGGTATGCAATTGAATCTCTGTCGAAATTCGCTCGGCGGCGGCCTTGAGCATGCGCAGCGTCGCACCGCTGGGCAACTCGCCGTCACCCCACGCGTGCAGAGCGCCCAAGACTTCGGCGCCTTGGTGCTTGACCTGCTGACTTTGCAAAGGCAAGCCAACATACGGCAACGTCGCAGGATTTTCGCCGCCGAGCACGCCGTCCGCTTCGGCAATCAGGATCATTTCGCCTTGGTTGACCAGTTCGGCGTGACGCCGATCGACGAGCGAGCGCCCCTGGCCGGTCGTCGCGTAACCATAGCCATTTTTGCGATGGGTTTCAGCGGCGATGCGCGGTTGTGCCGCCGGACCCAGCGTGACCACAACGTGCGCCAGCGCCGTCCATTCCGCGACACGCCGTGTCAAAGCCTGCAAAACTTCATCGGTATTTGAATAGCTCTGGGTAAAAGTCGACAGGTCAAACAGCGCATTCAACGCATCGCGATCGCGCAACGCCTGCGCGGTCAAGCGCTGCACGCGCACAAGCGTGCGCACGCGCACCTGCATGTCCAAGGTATCAAAAGGTTTGTCGATCAAATCGTCGGCGCGGGTCGCTTTGCACAGCTCTTCGCGCAGCGAATCATCGGCGCGCACCAACAACAGCGTTTGTGTGCGCAGCGATGGCGTTTCCGGCAAGCAGTCGCGCACGCGCTCAGGCTCGCGGCACAGCGGGGCATCGGCATCAATAATCACCAGTTCGGGTCGTAAATCCTGCAAGCGCTGCGCGACTTCCTCGGCGCTCGACGCGTGGAGGAGCAACAGGCCCAACGGCTGAACGACGGCGGCGATGGCTTGCAATATCTCGGGATCATTGGCAACGACCAGAATTCTCGCTTGACCTGCCACGCACACCTCCAAAACAAGAATAGCGCGAAGTTGCGCGGACGCAAGGGCCACAGATCAAGCTTGCACCGCATGTGGCGGACGGCTATGCTGCAACGGCGCATTTATGTTGCAACCAGCGCACAAACAGGCCTGTCAAACATCGACCGGAGACGCATGTCAGCAAAATCAACTCGATCGTTGCTTTTCAGTTGTTTGGCCGTTTTGGCTGCTTGCGGCGCAGCGCCAAACGGCGGCGGCGGTGGCGCTGCACCGGCCGACGTGGTCGCCGATGGCGCCGGCAAGCCGGACACCGGCGCAAAATCCGATGCAAAGGACGGCGTCGCGATCGGTGACGAAGGGCTCATTGAAGTCAGCGTGATTGACGATGCTTCGCCTTCCGATCAAGTCACCGATGTTGAAAGCAATCCGGCAGTCGCCTGCCTAAAAGCCAAATGCTTTGCCAATTTTACTTCCTGTCATTTCGACGCCATTTGCCAATCGATCGTGGTTTGCGCGCAAAACTGCGACACCGACGTCGCTTGTGCGCAAAATTGTTTCGCCCCGGTCACCATTGCGTTGGGCAAACAAGCAGCCGATTTGCGCACTTGCGGCATCAACCAAAAGTGCCTACCCGGCAGCAACGCCGTGTGCGGCGACGGCAAATGCGAGCCACCGGAAACAGCTTCCGCGTGCCCCGCCGACTGTGGCAGCGCCGACGCCAAAAGCGATGGCGATGCGGGCGATAAGAACAAAATCTGCTGCGACAATGCCGGCGCAACCTGTGGTTTTGTCAACGGTTGCTCGGGCAGTTGCGGCCAATGCACGGGCGGCAAGAAATGCGACGTGGCGACCCATCAATGCGTCGCCTCGTCGGGCAAAACGACGTTAGGCAATGCCTGCGGCCCCAGTGGCGCTTGCCCGTTTCCCAAACTGCAAAGCCAAGTTCAGGCGTATTTGGTCTGCATCAACGCCCAGTGCGATTCCGATTTTTGCTTTATCGGCATGGGTATTTTCGATCAAGGCGTGTGCTCGGTCAAAGACTGCACCAAGACCGACAATGTCAACAACGCCACGGGCAAGCCCGGACCCGACGGCATCGAAGATGCGGGACCCTCGGTGGATTGCGGCAATGCGGCCAATGGCCCAGCTGGCGACAAATTCCGCTGCGTCGACACGCCGGGCGCGCAGTTTGCGCCTCCCGTTCCGATTTGCATGCCGGGCACTGATTTCAAACCGTGCAAGGCCGACAGCGATTGCCCAGCGGATGAAGCCTGCGGATTTGCTGGAATATTTGGCCAATACAGCACCCATTGCATCGCCAAATACAAAAACGCTGCCAGTAAGCCCGGTTCAACCACCGGCCAAATTTGCAACAACGGCTCCAGCACCAGCACGCCGCTTTCAATTTGCGCCAACAATTTTTGCCAAGGCCAGTGCACGGGCTTTTGCAAGACCGACAAGGATTGCGTCTCAACGCCTGGCGCGTGCGCTGCGGGCAAGTGCGCGGGCACGGGCGCGGGTTGCGCGACCGACGCCGACTGTTCGGGCCAATATTGCGCACAAAATCAACAGCTTTTTACCGATGTCGTCGAAACATTTGGCATTTGCAAAGGCAAGAAGTGCACGTTGGACAGCGACTGCAGCGACGGCAACTTCTACTGCAACCCGACTTACAACCAAGTGGTCAATCCCAAAGGCGATCCCGATCCGACCAACCCGACCATTGTCAAAATGCCGGCGATGGAAAACACCTGCGCGCGCAAATTGGCCGGCGGCGTCAAGAAGGGCTTGCCATGCGACCCGTTCCCCAACAACAGCAGCAACACGCTCAAACAATGTGAAAATACGACACTTTGTCAATCGGGATTTTGCAGCAATGTGTGTACGCAAGACAGCGATTGCGCGGTCGGCATGCGCTGCGGCGCCCAGTCGTATCCGTTCAACACGCAACCGCAAGCCAATCCGCCGGCTTACACGGTGGAAGCAGCGACCGGCGTCTGTGTGCCCGATGCGGGTTTGTCGACGCCATGTTTGGGCGACGCGAAGTGCAAGGGCGGCCAAATCTGCCGCGCGTGGAAATACACCACGGATATCGCCGACGGCAAAGGTGGCACGGTCGCGGGCGTGGGCAACGACGGCATGTGCATCACCGATGCCGTGGCGTTGCTGCCAGCCGGTGCGCAGTGCGGTGCCGATGCCGGTGACTGGCTGTGCAAGTCGGACATGTGTTTGTTTTATTTCAACTACCCCGCGGGTGACGGCACGCAAGCGCAAATAGGCAATTGTTTCAGCCTGTGCGACGGCCAAAGTGCCTGCGGCGACGGCGTGATGATCGATTTGGGCAAGGGCCTGCAGCAGAAATTTCCGACCATTTGTGATTCGATCTGGAATGCTTACAGTGGCTTGGCTGATGTACCCAACCGCACCTACATGCCGGTTTGTCGGCCTATCAACCCCGGCAGCTCACTGGCCGATTGCTCGGTGACCAAGAAATGCGCGGACAAGACCGAATTTTGTCGACCGCAAACGGTGTCGCTTGGGCCCGACAAGGCCAATATCAAAGTCGAATACCTGTGCTTGAAGTTGCCGACTGACGCCAATAAGAACGTCACCGAAACCAAGAAAGTCGGTGAAGCCTGCACGATTAGCGCCGATCCCAACGCGCCGCTGGAATGTTTGAGCACGATTTGTTCCTATGACACTGCAAAGACTGGCTATTGCTCCGGCATGTGCAACAGCGACAGCGATTGCGGCAACGGCACCGTTTGCGACTTGAAGCACCAGCAAATTCCGCGCAAAGAGGTGGCCAAAGCGGCCATTGTCCCGTTGTGTTTGAAGAAAAAGAGCTGCGTGCCCTGCAACTATGACTTTCATTGCCACAGCGACTACAAATGCAGCACGCTCAACGTCGGCGACCCGTACGGCCATTGCGCGCCGGGCTGTAATGGCAATGCCGATTGCGTAGGTAAGGATGGCGGCAGCCAATGCGTGCCTGCCAAGGATGCCACGGGGGCCGTGGTGCCCGGGGCCAAGCTTTGCGCGCCAGCGCAATGCGTTTAGCGCTGCGCGCGGGTTGCATTTGTGCGAGCAGGGTTTGCGCCTAGCGGCGCGGCTGCTTAGGTACAAGTTTTGGGGCGCCTTCGGCGCGCGACAGTAAAACGCTTTATTTCCAGTGACAGCTTTCCGCCTGTCGGCGGGTCAGGGTGGCCCAGCGCTGCCACCCCGACACCCCGCGCGCTTTTGTTTCAAATCATGGAGTTGGGACGCCCGCGTGCGGCTCCTTAACCGCTGCGTTACCGTGCTTCGCACGGCAACGGTTTCTGACAGTCGGCGCAAAGCGGGCGGCGCAAATGTGAAAATATCTGCAATGAAAAGGCGGGGATTGGCGACGCCGCCCGGCTCCCTAACCGTGGCGACGGCTGGCGCCGTCGGATCCTGACGGTCGGCGAGTGGCGGCGAAAGGGGATTGGCGCAAATCCGGGGTAGTCGCGGGCCTCCGTGCCCGCGTTGCTTAGGCTATGATCTGTAACGTATTTGGTAGCACCGCTGCGCGGACGTGTAGCAGCCTTTATGGTAGACGGCGTGCAAACCACAAACTTGGCCGCCGCAAGGGCTGCTGCCAGCCGCGCGCAGCGCAAAACCGCCGGAGGCAAAAGCAATGCGCAGCTCAAAGCCGCCCGCAAGGCGAAGCGCCGCGCAGCGGAGCCGCCGGCACGGCAAAGGCCATATGACTGCAAGTCAATCGGCCCAGCGCAGCGCGCCAGCAAAGCGTACATTTGCCATGTGGCAAAACTAACTTCTACTCAAAAATCCAAACAAAGCACCGGCGGCTGCCGCCGCCCAGCATTTGACGCACCCGCGCCGCGTCTGCGATACTGCGGCTGCCCGCTAAGGCAAAGTGCTTTGGCAGCCGATACTTGGCCAAATATGCTCCGCCTACTCGCCCCGCGAGGAGATTGTCCTGAGCGACACCGCCGCACATGCCGATCGGACCTGGGGCGCGGGCGTGCGCTCTGCGGCGGCGCAGGCGCGCACGCAAGCAAGCTTGGACTATTGCTGGAGGTTTTTGGTGGGCCAATCTGAAGCACAGCAAGCCATGCGCAAACTGGTCGACATTTTGGAGCGCGACAATCTGCCCTACGCCATTATCGGCGCGATGGCGCTCAACGAGTATGGCCACCGCCGGGTTACTGTCGACGTTGACTTGGTGATGACCGACGCTGACTTACAGCTGTTCAAGCTGAAGTATCTCGGCCATGGTTACGCGGAACGCGTTGCAGGTACAGGTAAATTGCTCGATACCGACTACAATGTTCACATCGATGTGTTGAGCAGCGGGCGCTTTCCAGGCGACGACAAGCCGAAGCCGATTGCCTTTCCAGATCCGACAACCACGGCGATTCGCGGTAAGCCGTTCGCTCTGTTGCCAATTGGGCTGTGGATCGAATTAAAGCTGGCTTCGGGCATGGTTGCGGCGCACCGTGGCAAAGATTTGGTCGACGTGCAGGAATTGGTGCGCAGCGCCGCTTTGCCGCAGTCGCTGGCAGATGACCTGCATCCGTGGGTGCGGCAGAAGTTTTTGGAGCTTTGGGCGCTCGCCCAAATTGAGGATTTTTAGACGCAGCGGGCAACGCACCATCCCTTCTTGCCAAGGCAACGAACAAATGCAAACAAAATTCTCCTTTTCGTCCATTCTTTTAACACTTTCCCTACTCTGCGCCGCACCCGCCAGCGCCCTGCCGGGCATCTTGGGCGCGCAAGGCACGTTGCAAAGCCAAGGCGGCGGCCCGGTCGCGGACGGCGACTACAACTTCACTTTTTCCCTGTATCCGCAATCGACAGGCGGTGTTGCGCTGTGGAGCGAAGGGCCGGTCGCCATCACAGTCAAAGGCAGCCTGTTCAGCTGGCCTTTGGGCAGCACTTTGGCGATAGATCCAGCGCAACTGGCCAATCTCAAATCACTTTGGCTGGGCGTCAAAATTGAAAATGACAATGAAATGCCGCGCAAGCAAGTGCTCAGCGTGGCTTATGCTTTGCGCGCTGCCGTTGCCGAAGGCGTTGATTGTTCTGGCTGTATTCCAGCGGCAGCTCTGGCAGCCAACGTGCTAGGCGGTTTGGCAAAAACGGTGGATTTGGCCAAAATCGCCACGTCGGGCCTGTTCGCCGATCTGGTGGATAAACCCAATCTTTCCGCGTATGCATTGCTCGGCAAATTGGCCAACGTCGCTTCTACGGGCAACTACGCAGATCTGAACGGCATTCCAGATTTGGCGGCCTACGCGCTGAGCGCAAAATTGGCCAAAGTCGCAACCAGCGGCAGCTACAGCGATTTGGCCGACAAACCCGCGCAAGCCGCGATCAACAGCCAGTGCGGCAGCGGGCTTTATGTCAGCGGTATCAAAGACGATGGCAAACTCATCTGCGGCGCACCGGTCGGCGGCATCGCCAACGACGTGGTCAAACAGGTCAACGCCAACTTCAACATCGACGGCACGGGCACGTTGGGTGGCAAAATCACTGCCAGCGGCGCGGACTTCCAAGCGCAACCCATCGTCAACCTGCGCGCCCACAACAGCGCAGGCGCGCCTTACAAATGCGACGCGGCGCACGCGGGCAGCATTTACTTCGACACCGGCACACATCAGTTTTTCGGTTGCGACGGCGTGTCGCCCAACTGGCAGATTCTCACGTTCAAGTCGGGCTTTAACCCCCTGAGCGTCGGTGGCATCTTCGCATGGTACGACGCAGCCGATCCCGCTGGCATGGTGCTCAACGGCCCGGCGGTTTCACAGTGGCTGGACAAAAGCGGCCATGCTTACCATGCGTTTCAGGCCAATGGCCCGCAGCAGCCGACGCTTTTGGCGGGCGCGCTGAACAATTTGCCGGTGCTGTCGTTTGCCCCAGGATCGCAGGTGTTGCGCTTTCCGACCACGGTTGCGCTCAATAACGTCACCGTGTTCACGGTTTATCAGCTGCCCACTGCGCTGAACTACGGCGGTGCCAGCTACTATCCGGTGGCGTTTGGCGGCACCGTCAACCAACCCGGCTTGTACCATGGCATTGAAATTGGCAATGCTTCTGCAGGCAACGCCGACAATTTGGACATTTTTGGCGGCTTTGGCGACGACAGCCGCGCCAACTTGGCCGGCATCGCCCAATCCGGCGGCGCGGCGAACTACCAAATCATCGATTGGACGTCGACAAGCGCACTCAAATCAACGGTCTTTGTCAACGGCACCGGCGCGGCGATGAGCACGACCGGTGGCGACGTGGCGTGGAATTTCACCCTCGGTTCGGGCAATGGCGGCGATTTCGGCGGGATTGGCGGCGTGCCATGGTCGAACGCGTATGTCGCGTGCCGTTGGGCAGAACTGATTGTTTATAATAAAGTTCTGACTGTTGGCGAAAGGCAACAGGTCGAAGGTTATCTGGCTTGGAAATGGGGCCTGCAAGGCGGTTTGGCCGCGAATCATCCGTATAAGGCCGCGCCGCCGTAACCTTACTTGCACGCTCCACTTTTGCAAACGCCTTTGCCGCAAACAGCGCCGTCGGCCAACTTCGCATGAGCGCACCCGATTTTGCCCTCACACACGTCCGCGGTACACGCATTGCTGTCATCGCAAGTCAGCGTGGTGAAACAACCTGCGGATCCAGCGCAATCCGCGTTGCCCCACAAATCCGTGCGTACAACTTTGAAATCGTAAGCTTTGGGATCGTCTATTGGCGACGCTGACCCAGCAATGGCAAAACCATCGGCGACCGCGGCAAGCGCGCGGGTTTGGTCGTCGCCGGCGCCGCCGAAAGTCTTATCCCACATGGCGTTGCCGAGTAAATCGGTGCGCACCAGCCAAAAATCATTGCCACCCGCACCTTTGCTTGCGGTGCGCCCCGCCATCGCAAAGCCGTCGGCCAGCGCGGCCAGTGAAAAACCATCGGCCAACTCATTGTTCTTGCCGCCGTAAGTCCGATCCCACAAGACGTTGCCGACTGCATCGGTGCGAATCAGCCAAAAGTCATTGGCACCCGCGCCTTTGGAACTGGTAGCACCCAAAACTGCCAGCCCATCGGCCAAAACGATGGCCGAAAAAGCCCCGTCGCTTTTGTCGCCGCCGTAGGTCTTGTCCCACAACAAATTGCCGGATGTGTCTGTTTTAACTAACCAAGCGTCCTCACCGCCTGCGCCTTTTGATTTTGTGGAACCGATGAGGACAAGGCCATCCTTGGTGCTCACCACACCGCTGCAAAAGTCGTTGTCGACGCCGCCGTACGCAACAGCAAAAACAGCTTCACCCGCAGCATCGGTGCGGACCAGCCAGAAATCGTAATTGCCGTCTACAGTTGACGACGTAAAGCCGGCGACCGCAAAGCCGTCCTTGAGCGCAACAACGCCCCACGCCACGTCGCCGCCAGCGCCGCCATACGTCTTGTCCCAGAGCAAATTGCCGGAAGCATCGGTTCTGACAAGCCAAAAATCCGAACCAGCCTCGCCCTTGGAGGTCGTGAAGCCCGCCAAGGCAAAGCCGTTGCTTAGCGCGACGAGCGCATTGGCCTGATCGCCGCCTTTGCCGCCGTAGGTCTTGTCCCATAAGACTTTTCCGGCCAAATCGGTTTTCACCAGCCAAAAATCGACGTCGCCCGCACCCTTGGAAGCTGTCAGTCCTGCCAAGGCAAAACCATCGGATAATCCTGCAATCGCATAGGCTTGGTCATTGCCTTTGCCGCCATAACTTTGCGTGAAAAGTTTGGCGGCCCCCACGCACTGCCCTCCCGCGCAGGCGTCGAGCGTGCACGCCGCGCCGTCGTCGCAACCCGCGGCATTGTTGACGTGCACGCAACCGACTGAACCATCGCAACTGTCTGTCGTGCAAACCTTTTTGTCGTCGCAATCGGGGCCGCCTGTGCCCTTGCAGGCGCCTTGCGCGCACGCGTCCGCGCTAGTGCAGGGGTTGCCGTCGTCGCAGGCTCCGCCGCCAAATGCGTGCTGGCAGCCTTTGATCGCATCGCAACTGTCTGTTGTGCAGACATTTTTGTCGTCGCAGTCGATCGGGCCACCTGCCTTGCAGGCGCCGCCCCCACAAGCGCCCGCGGCGGTGCAGGGGTCCGCGTCCGCGCAAGCAGCCGCTATTGCTATGTGTTTGCAACCATTGGCGATGGAGCAAAGGTCAAAAGTGCAGGCATTGCCGTCGTCGCAGTTGACCGTGCAGTTGGCGGGCAGTGAAACATCCGGTGTTACAGCTATATCTTGGGCAATTTCAGCGATATCGGTAACGACGGCACTGTCGGGTGCGGCATCGGGTGTGTCGGGGGTTGCCGAAGCATCCAACACATCCACAATATCTAGCGGTTGTGGCAGATCTGCGCCCAGATCAAGTTGGATCTCGTCATTGGCATCGACCAAGTTGACCGCCGAATCGGCGATCTCATCTGGCGCAATTTCCACCGTTGCATCCGCTGCGCCGTCATCAACTGCGGAAGCGAGGTCAGGTCCAGCAGATAAATCCGTTGCATCTTCAAAAGATAGCGTGTCAGTGTCAGCGTCGGCGTCTGTCGCGGCGGCTGCGTCCGATGGCGCCGTATTTGCACCGCACGCGTCGCACGCAAGCGCACAAGCCAGCAAAAATGAAGTGAAATTATAGACACGCACCGGCTTTGCACCCCTTGCCGTCGCCACACGCAGCGCCGTCGCTGAAGTTGACAGAAACGCAACCCTTCACGTTGTCGCACACGTCGGCTGTGCACGCGTTGCCATCATCGCAATCGCTGACGATTTTGCCAAAACAGACGCCGGCATCCGGGCAATTGACGTGGCCCCAAGCGTCGGTGCGGAACAATTTACCGGCGGCTTTGACTTGGCCCGGCGTGCTAGAATAGCCGGTGATAATCAGGCCATCGGGCAAGCCTTGAACGCCACGGCCTTCGCCGGTGCCGTCGCCGTAATTGCGCTGCCAAATTTGGTTGCCCCACAAGTCGGTGCGAACGACGTACACGTAGTCCTTGTTGATGGCCTTGCTCAAGCTGCGGCCAGAAATCACAAAGCCATCGGGCAACGCGGCCACCGCAAATGTTTGCTCGTCGTTTTTCGTGCCATAAGTCTTGTCCCACAGCGCCACGCCGTTGAGATCAGTGCGCACCAGCCAATAGTCATAACTGCCCGCACCTTTGGAAGAAGTCGGCCCAGTCAACGCAAAGCCGTCGGCCGTCGCAACCATGGCGCGGCACTGATCGCTGGATTTGCCGCCATAGGTTTTGTCCCACAGCACAGTGCCCGCGGCGTCGGTGCGGATCAACCAAAAATCGGCACCGCCTGCGCCTTTGGATCCGTTGGTGCCTGCGAGCGCAAAGCCATCTGCCATGGCGGAAACCGCCAGCGCCTCATCGGCACCGCTGCCGCCATAAGTCTTGTCCCACAATAGGTTGCCGTCTTTGTCCGTGCGAATCAGCCACGCGTCTTTGCCGCCTGCGCCTTTGGATTGGGTCATGCCGGCAATCGCGATGCCGTCGTTTTGTTCGACCACGCCGTTGGCTTGGTCGTCGCTGACGCCGCCAAAGACTTTGTCCCACAAGGCCGTGCCGTCTTTGTCCGTGCGCACGATCCAAAAATCCTTGGCGCCCGCGCCCTTGGATAATGTTGAACCGACTACTGCAAAGCCGCCATCGACAACCGCCAACGCATTGGCCACGTCGTCTTTAGGGCCGCCGTAAACTTTGTCAAACACAGTTTTGCCTAAGAAATCGGTCTTCACCAACCAGTAATTGTTGTAGCCTGGCCCAGTCGAACTGTTGCGCCCGGTAAACGCCAGGCCGTCGGGCAAAACGATAACGGCGTTGATCAGATCGTTGACAAACCCCTCGTAATTGTTGTCAAAAAACTTGCCGTAGTGCATGCAACCTTTGCCAATCACGCAAGCGTCGGCCGTGCACGGATCTTTGTCGTCGCAGGACGCGCTTTTGTCGAAGAACAGGCACTTACCCGTCTTGGGATCGCAAATCGCATCCGTGCACTTGCTGCCATCGTCGCAATCGATTTTGGGCTGGCCGCCGCACTTGCCGGCGCTGCACAAGTCGATGTTCGTACAGGCATTTGCGTCGTCGCAAAACGTGCCGTTGGCCAATTGCACGTGGGTGCAGGTTTTTTCGGCCGTGCAGGTGTCGGTCGTACACGATTGGCCGTCATCGCAGCTTTTGCCGCTGCTGCAATCGCAAGTTGGGATCGGCGTGTTGCTGCAAAGTCCGGTTTTAATAAGGCATAAATCGGCCGTGCATGGCTGGCCATCGTCGCATTTGTTGGGGCTGCCGCCCAAACACAAGCCGTTTTTGCACGTTTCGCCGACCGTACATCCGTCGCCGTCACTGCAGGGCAGTACGTTGAATTTATTCAGGCAATTGTTCAGCGCATCGCAACTGTCACTGGTGCATTCATTGCCATCGTCGCAAACGTTGTCGGTGCAACCGGCGGGTAGTCCGGCGTCAGGGACACCTGAATCGGCAGGTCCTCCATCGATTGGTTGTGCGACTTCAGAAGTGTCTGCCGCAACAGCGTCGACTTCAGCGCAGCATTGAACTTCGCTCTGAACATCTGCTAGAACAACTGAATCATCTGGTAGGGTTGCGTCGTCGGGGGCGGCGGCATCGACGTCGGGCAAAGCGTCGCCGGCAGCTTGAGCGTCTGGACCATCAAAGGTTGCAACAACATCACTTGTATTGACCTCGGCGACGGCCCAATCTTCGGACTGCGCCACGTCGCCCTCGCCCTCTGGCAAGGTTACAAAATCTTTGGTCATTGTCGCATCCGCTGCGTCCAATTGGGGCGCGGCGTCGACGGCGTCGCTATTTTCCGCGTCGTCGTCCGCCACCGCGGGCGTGGCCGTCCCGCATGCACAGGCGCCCGCGAGCAGCGCCAGAACGACGAGCAATTTCAAAAAGTCTTTCAAGTTTTTCAAAGCTTGTCGCATCCTTACAAACACGCACCGCCCGCACACGCCACACCGTCGCCACACGGCGCACCGTCGATCAAACTCGCCGACGCGCAACCCTGCACTGATTCACACAAATCGGCGCTGCAGACATTGCCATCGTCGCAGTCGGCCCACGTTTTATTGTAACAAATTCCGCTTTCATCGCAGGTCACGTGGCCCCAGTCGTCGGTGCGCCACATGCGGCCCGCGCATTTGGATTGGTCGGCATTGCTGGAAAGCCCAGCCAAAATGAAGCCATCGGGCAATACCGCGATGCCGTTGGCCGTCTCAAACGCTTCGCCGTATTTGCGCTGCCAAAGCACCGTGCCAAACGGGTCGGTGCGCAGCAAGTACGCTTGTTCTTTGTTGTTGTCGCTGATGACTTTGCCCGTAATCGCAAAACCGTCGGCCAAGCCAGCCAACGCATAGGCTGCGTCATCGCCCTTGCCGCCGTAGGTTTTTTCCCACAGCGTGTTGCCGAGCAAGTCCGTGCGAATCAACCAAAAATCGTTGCCTCCTGCGCCCTTTGATCCCGTCTGCCCGGCCAGCGCAAAGCCGTCTGCCAGCGCGACCAGCGCGTGCGGCACCTCCACGCCCTTGCCGCCATACGTTTTGTCCCACAGCAAGTTGCCGACCTTATCCGTCCGCAACAACCAAAAATCGGCGTCGCCCGCCCCTTTTGACTTGGTCAACGCCAGCACGGCCAAGCCATCTTCGAGCGCCACCATGGCAAACGCTTGTTCTTCACCGGCTGCACCGTACGTCTTGTCCCAAGTCACAGCGCCCGTGATGTTGGTGTGCACCAACCAAACGTCTTTACCGCCTGCGCCCTTGGATGATGTGCCGCCCGCCAGCACGTAGCCATCCGGTTGAGTAACGATAGCGTTGGCTTGTTCGTCGCCTGCGCCGCCATAGGTCTTGTTCCATTTCATCGCGCCCAAAGCGTCGGTGTTTACCATCCAAAAGTCGTTGCCGCCCTTGCCCATGGATGCCGTATAGCCCGCAAGCGTAAAGCCTTTTTCGACGGCGACCAAGCAAGTGGCCACATCCTCTTTTTCACCGCCGAATACACTCTGCCACGTCATGCGACCCAAATCGTCCATGCGCAGCAGCCAAAAATTGTTCTTGCCAGGGCCAAGTGAATCGTTGCGACCGGCCATCACCCAGCCGACCGGCATCGCTACCACGGCCTTGATGACGTCATTGACCTCGCCGCCGACCTTGCGATCGAAAAATTTGCCCCAATGCACGCAGCCTTTGGCCGCTTCGCACGTGTCGGTCGTGCACGGATTGCCGTCGTCGCATTTGTCCGGCACCACGATGTTGCTGCATTTGCCGGTCAGCGGGTCGCAGGCATCGTCGGAGCAGGCGTTGCCATCGTCACAGTCCTTCACCAAATAGCCTTTGCATACACCGGTATAGCAAAGGTCCGGCGTCGTGCAAACCGATCCATCGTTGCACGGTGCGCCCGTCACTTTGGCCGCGTGGGTGCAAGTATTGAGGGCCGTGCAAACGTCGAGCGTGCAAGGTTCACCGTCGTCGCAATCGGCAAGCGTGCTGCAAATACAGCCGAAAATGGGGCTATGGCCGCATTTGGCGGATGCGATGTCGCAGCTGTCCTTGGTGCACATCAAGCCATCGTCGCAATTAATGCTTTTTCCCGTTACGCATACGCCATTTAGGCACGCATCGCCCACAGTACAGGCGTTGGCGTCGCTACACGTCAGGGTGTTGTCGATGTGGCTGCAACCTTTGAGTTTGTCGCATTTGTCAAAAGTGCAAAGGTTGGCGTCGTCGCAATTTGCCGGACTGCAGGCCGAAGGCAAAGGCACAATCACCGTATCTTTGGCTGCAATATCAGACGCATCTGGTGCGTCTTTGGCGGGTGCGTCGGCGGCAACGGCGGTTTCAAACATGTCAGCAGCGGCCGCGGCGTCGATGGCCGGCACGACGTCCTGCACGGCAAAAATATCCAAACTATCAGCGATATCGATGACATCGCCGGCCGCGTCATTCACTGCTGCGGCATCAGGCGCGACGACATCGGCGGCTGGCTGTTTTGCATCCGGTTCAGCAATATCGGGGATTTCTGCGACAGACGTGTCCGCGCTGGCTTCCGCGGCGTCTTGGGCGGCGTCAAGCGGCTGCGGCGCATCGCCAACTGGGGCGATTTCCGGCGGGACAGCCAGATCTGGTTGATCCGCTTCACTTTGCGCATCGACGTCGGCAACCGCATCGTTCAATTCTGCAACGACCGCAACGTCAGGCACAGGGGTTGTTTCTTTTGCTGAAGTGTCACTGACGACAAGAACATCGGTGGCCGCATCCACGGCAGCGCCTTCCGAATCATCAACGATTTCAGCAGGATCGGCATTGCCACAGGCCTGCGCGCCCAAAAGCAACGCGGCCGCCAGCGCCAGTGCCGCGCGTGAGGCGCGGGCCAAATCGACAGTGAACCACAAGGCTTGCCGCCTACTACCACCCCCCGGCGGTATTGAAGCATAGGCGTGTCACGGCGCGCGTGTCAACGAAAAAACGCGGGTCGCGGGGCCGCGAATTTTCTCAATATTTTCCGCGTTGACAGGCCATTTTGCCCAGCGTACCCTTTTCACCGTCGGCGCGCGTCGACGCGTGGAAAAAACAATGGCCTGCCTGTTGCAACCGTGGATGCCGTATGATCAAAGTCTGCATTGGCAGATTCACGACCGCTATTTTAGCCAGCGCGGCATCGGCGCGTGGCAGGATGGCGAGGTGCCGTGGTACCGCACCAATAACAGCGGCACTGCAACTGATGCTGCTGAATTTCTTATTGAACTCGTGCAAACGCTGCAAAGTGAAGGCAAACTCCAGGCCGACGATCCGGTGTGGATTATGGAAGTCGGGTCGGGCATTGGGCATTTCGCGGCCAATTTGTGTAAGGCGCTGGATCTTCGACTAGACGCGGCCGGCGTGGCGTTGCTGCAGCGCCTGCGTTACGTGCTAAGTGATTTTGCCGAACTCAGTATTATTCAGGCGTTAAAGACGCCGCATTTGCAGCCTTGGGTCGCGCGCGGTGTCATCGTGCCGGCGCTGTACGACTTGCGCAAACCGGGCGAACTGACGCTGCTCGATCGCGCCGACAAGCCGCCACAACTATGCCTGATTATCGCAAGTTATGTGTGCGACGTGATGCCGTGCAAGCTGCTGCAACGCCGCGAAGGCGATTGGTTTGAACAAATTGTGCAGATCTGTGCGGAAAACGAGCCCGACACGGCCCACGCGACTGAAGTGCTCGACCGCTTGCTGAATCGGCCGATCGGCGACCACGTACTACCGGATTTAAATACGGAATTTGACTGGCAGGCCATCGATTTGGCCACTGGCTTGCCGCACCCGCTGCACGCGCCGCTCATCGAGCATTTTACGCAAGGGTTGGGCGACGTCAGTCTGGCGTATCACTACCCATTTTTTGAATTTCTGCAGGGTTGTGCGCCAGTGCTGCGCCAAGGCGGCGCGGTGTTGGTCAACGATTGGGGGCCGGTCTTGCGCCAGCGCACGCAAGGCCGCGCCAACAAGCGTCCGTCTTTGTACGGCAATTCAATGAGCCACGAAGTGGCCTTTGGCCTGTTTGACGCGCTGCCGGCCAAAACCAATTGGCAAGTCCTGCGCACCCACGATGCGCTGGCCTCGCTGCAAACGGTTGCGCTGCGGCACGACGCAGCCTTTAGTCCGCAAATGACCCAGACTTTTGACCGCGTCTGGGTGCAAAACGAACACGGTGAGGACTTTGTCGACCTCAGTCTGGCCGCTCGCGTGCTCAATGAGCAAAAGCATTTGGGGGCTTCGGCGCGGTTTTTCAGACGGCTGCTGCGGATGGATCCCGGTAATGTCGAATGGTTGTATAAACTTGGCGACGCCTGCTTGGACGCATCGCAACCAGAAGCCGCCAAAGCTGTGTTGCTTGAAGGTTTTGCCTTGGACACCGCAAGGGCGCACGACTTTGAATTTCAAATCGGTAGAGCTTGTGCGCACTTGGAACAGCAGGATGAGGCGGTAAAATGGTATACCCAATCGCTGGAGCGCGAGGATCATCCCACGACCCATGCCAATTTGGGGGCGCTGCATGAAGCGCGCGGCGAGTTTGCGCAAGCCTACCAGTCGTTGCAACGCGCACTTGCCATCGAGCCGGAGCATCCAAGAGCCCTTGAAACCATGGAGAGTTTGAAGTTAGCTTGGTGGCAGGAAGGCGTCAAACGCTTTGAGGCGGGGTAGTGAAACGACAAGGCAGCGTCGTGCTGTCGGCCTTGTGCGCGTTGGCGCTCGCGTGTGCCTCCACACCGGCGCCGCCGCTGGCGCTATCACCTATTGCACCACGGGTGCTGCACCACCTGACGACCAATGGAATCATTCAGTTATTGCCCGGGATTCAACTCAACGGTGCGGCTTTGGGCGCAAGCGCACTCGGCCCGCTGCTGAAAAAAGAACCATTTGCCCGCAAATTTTTGAAATATTTGGTTGAATGTGCACTGCCAGCGGACGCAAGCGTCGTTGTCGCGCCAGGCGGTCAGGACCTGACTTTTCACGGCTCCATTGGCCTAGCTCCACAATGGGCAAATTCAACTTGCGATGAAGCCTGCCAACAATGGGTTTCAGCTTGTCTTTTGGCGCGAACCAACCATTGGGGGGTGACGGTCAGCATTTATATGATCGGCAACCATCCGGCGCTTTCGGGCACCGAAGGCCTTGAGAATTCTCCAGTTGAAGAAGGCGCATTTTATGGCAACATTTTTGCTGACCCGCCCCAAGAATACGCTTGCCGCGGTGGCGGTTACGATCCGCTGTTGCTCAATTTTCGCCAATGCACCCAACCGGGTAACTACTGCGGCATGCAATATGTCGGGAGTTGCGGCGAAGTCGACGGCGAGACCGGCCAAGCCGCCCAAACCATCGCTTGCGACCCGCGCGCATCGGGCGACCCGTCTTTTGCGGGCTGCCGCAACCGCGCGCGCAGCGTTGGGGGCAAATTCGACACGACCGCCAGATCTTACAGCCGCGTGATCTCGGTTTACGTCCACCGCACGGGCTTTTCGCCCAGTTGCGGCGGTTCGCCGTGGCCCAGCGATGCCCCCGCGCCCCCCGATCCGTTCGCCGACAACCTTTGCTCAGGCGACGCTCCCAGTTGTGCCGGAATGACGTGCGTCAACGACGAGGGCTGCCACGACGATGCACTGACTTGCACTTCGACAGGACCTGACCGAGCGTATTGCACCAAAAAATGCGGCGGTTTTGCCAGCCAAAGCAAAGAAATGGCCCAATGCGGCGGCGAGGGCACAACCTGCCTCACCGCCGGCAGCACGCCCGGCAACCTGGCCCTCTGCACAAAAACCTGTGATCCCAAAGCCAAATCGGGACAGCTAGGCGCGTGCGTCGACTGGCAGGCCTGCACCGGCTTCTGGTGGACCAAGACCGATTTTGTGCCCGATACCGCCGGTTGTACGCCGTTTTGTCGCGACGACAGCGACTGCATATCGGGCAACTTGTGCAATCCGCGCGTGCCCGGCTGCGGTGCGCCTCAGCGACCCGATGCGCTGCCAGATGGTTTTCCGTGTTCTTTGGCGTCAGCGACGTCGCCGCAGATGTGCCGCGGGCTCTGTTACCCGATGGGCAAAGATCCGCAAAAAGGCATTTGCGGCAGCGTCATCAACCTAGCGTTGACCAATCAGTGCCCTGACGATCCAGCCTTAATGAATCCATTGGGCAATCCGACAAAAGACGGCGTGGGATTGTGCCTTTTCCGCGATTGTCAAAGCGACGACGACTGCACAGCGCCGCTTATCTGCTTCAACACGGGAGTGGCCAAGCGCTGTCAGGCACAGTTGTAGTGGCGATCAAAGCACTGCCGGACAACTTTTTTCCGCGATCAATTGGGCACAGGTCTTGGCCGCGCACTCATCGCAACAACGGCGACATGCTGTGTGTTTCTCGCACATTTCAACCAAGCCATTGATACTGCCCTCAATGTCGTTGTCTTTGTAGCAGCACTGGGCGATTTTGGCGAAACACGGCATACATTTTTCGTCCGCCGCCAGCGGGCACGGTAAGCCAGGCGTTGCGCAGACTTGTCCATCTGGCGCGCGCGCAGCCACGTCCGCGGTTTGGCCGACCGATACCACGTCAGCGGTGTCGACGATCGCGGGCGCCGGCGCTTGCTTGCAGGCACCTGCGCATAGCAAGATCGCGCCACACAAGTACCAGATATGGCTGGCGTAAACCGTCGTTTTGCCCCCGCGCATTTTCCCGTTATTCCTTGTCAGCATATTGATCGGCCAGATCGATGACGCACATCCAGCGATAGCCGCCGTGGGGGCCGACTGCGATGCCTGTTTTGCGAAAATTGGGCTGAAATGTATTGCTGCGGTGGCCGCGGCTGGGCACGCCGTCGTCGACGATCAGTTGCAGCACGATTTCCCGACCGGTGGGCAGGCCGTAACTGATGTTTTCCCCTGCGGTGCCAAGCCATTTGCCGTAGCGTTCCATGCGCACAAATGGCGAACTGCCGTCACTACCAGTGTGGCCGGTTTGGTTGCCGCTGCCTTGATCGCGCGCGTGATCGGCGGCGGCCTTGTTCAGTCCGTTGGCCAGTGTCAGCGCTGAGCGTGGCGTTTGCGCGCGCAGGTACGCGATCGCCTCATCGACAGCCGGCAGCCCTTCTTGCGTTTGCAGGGCAATTTTGCCCGGCACTTCCAGCAATTTTCCGCGGTAATACGGGCGCAGTTCTTCAAGAAATGTCGCATAAGTCGCCGGTTGCGTCCGCGCGAGGTTCATCTCAGCCAATACATCGCGCGCCACAGCGTCTGGCGCAATCGCCGACCCGTTGAACGAATTCATCCCCCGCGGCGCCGCCGCATCGCCGCCCAAAACGCCACCCGCCTGCTGCGGATCGTCTTGCGGCCAGGCCGCCTCATTGCGCTGCACATCACTGCAACGGCCTAAGGCGATTAGAAAAATCACGATGCTGCTGAAACGTAAAAACGCGCGCATGCCGCAAGTCTACACGTAAAATCGCGCGCCGCGCCAGACGCGCTTGTCACTGCAAACAAGTTCGTCTAGAAGTGTTGCGGCGTTCAACGCTTGGTGTGCCACCGCCGAGGAAAGCTGCCCATGCGTCAATTCAACAACAATTCTGCGGTATACGACGCGATTCGCGACAAGATCGCGTACCCCGAAGCGTTGTACCAACATTTGGCGCAACTTTGCCGGTACCATGAAGCAGCGCTCGACATCGCTTGCGGCACCGGTATTTCGACGGCGCGGCTGGCCAATCACTTTATTCACGTCGAAGGCGTCGATTTCGGCCAGCATTTGATCGACAAAGCCCGTGAAAACTATCCAAAGATCGGTTTTTCTGTGTCCAAGGCGGAGACTTTTGTCAGTCCGCGCACTTTTGATTTGGTGACCTGCGCAACGGCGTTTTATTGGCTCAACCGCGATCGCGTGTTGAAGCGTTTGCCGCATTTGCTAAGTGAACACGGGGTGTTTTGCGCCTATCGCTATGAATTTCCGGTCGTCTACGGACCGCTGCGCCGCATCATCGAACGCGAATTGGTCGACAATTGGGCCAACCACCGCGATCAGCGCCTGACATTGTACGACGACACGCTGGAAAAAATGGAGCAATCCGGCGTCTTTCGCAGCAGCGAACGCATGTTGGTCGGCAATATTTTGGAACTTTCTCCGCGTGAAATTGCGCTGTTTTTCTTGTCGACCAGCTATGTCACCCAGTTCATCGACCGCGAAGGCGGACCGGGTTATGCGACGGAACTGCTTGCCGAGATTGACGAAGTCGACGCGGGCGCCAAGGTCAAGGTCAATTTTGATATTCAGGCGTTTGTTGCGGTGCGGTGAAGGCGTTTTTCGGCGACAGCGGCCCCACCCTCAAAAAGCCTTGCGCAAATCCAACAGGATTTGGTCATCGGTGCGAAACAGGCCGCCGGGGCTGGCGGCTGGGCCGCCCGCGACCGCGACACCCAGGCCAAGCTTGTAACTATTTGAAAATTCATAAGTTACCCGTGGTGCAATTGCATAATCGCCGAGTGTCGCGCCGTACATGCCGCCCAACTGCACCGTCCAAGGCTGGCCTTCACCCAGACGCAGCACCAAACCGCCGACGACGGTAACCTGCTGACGCGCCATGAGAAACAGCTGCGTCTCGTGGGGCACATCGCTGGCAAATTGGTAGTTCGCTTCGGCGATCGCCACCAGCCAATCGTCGTGTTGGTATTCAAACCCAGCGCCTGCTTGCCAAAGGCTTGAAACAATAGGATTAAACTGAGCATCGAACAGCACACGGCCGCCAAAAGTGCCGATGCGCGGTGTGACCGCGATATCGCCACGGATCATCAGGCCTTCGGCGATTTCTCCGCCCCATTCCAAGCCAAAAACCAGGCGCCGTTGAAACGTCGCCGTGACCAGATCGGTCATGCCTTTGCCGGCCTCATCGGCGCGTTTGCTCGCCGCTTGCACATCCGGGTCCAGCGCCATATTGAATTGTTTTTGCTGATTAAAGCCAGCTTCGCTGAACTTGCCGAGCAAAAAAGCCACATCTTTGTCAAAACGCAGCACCGGCAGTCGATCCCAGTTCCAGATGGCATCCAACGCAAAATCCCATTTACCGACATGCTGTTGCACGCGTCCGGCCAGCGACGCGTTCAGCAGCGAAGCCGACGGCGATTTCAGCGCCAGCATCAGCGTTTCACCCAAGTGGCGGTCCAGCCGCAGGTCCATTTGCCGCAGCAGCGGGTACAAAGTGCTTGGAATTTGCGGACCTAAGTCGGGACGCACCATGGACGTATCGGTGGCAAACGGACTAAAGCGATGCTGGCCAAAGAACGGCTGGCAGATCAACTCGACGGCGCCTTCAGCCAATGGATGCGACCAGCGCAGCATAAAGTCTGGAATTGCCAGCGTTTCTTCACTGCCCAGGGCGCCGAGCAGACCCAAGCTGTAATCCTGCGGATTCAAAATCCGCAGCGGACTTTGCAATTCCAGCGCGCCCCACTGCGCGATATCGTTGCCGACAGTAATCGTGCCAAGTGGGCTCTGATATTGCACAAAAGCGTGACGGACTTCCGCGAATTGATCGTAGCGCAAACCAAAATCGGGCGAATTTGCGGTAATGCTCGGTGAATACCCATCGCCGTCGTGCGCCAGCGACGCGCGGTAGTGCAGGCGCGCGCCCAAGCGAACTTTCCAAGTTTCATCAAGCGGATGGCGCACATCGAGGTCCAACCGACTGCGCAGCACCGCAATATCCTCTTGCGGCGCTTCGGCGCGGGTATCGACGCCGAGCAAGGTCGACCACTGACCTGAAAACAGCGTAGGTTCTTGGGCTTGCGCGATATTGGCCAGCAACCCAGTGCCCGCAACCAAAATGGCCAGATTGTGTTGCCAACGCTTTTGCGTCATTCTGTCGCCCTTGTGCGCGCGCCCGTGCGCCTGCGTTGTCTGCCTAAATTGTTGCCTTAACAAGGCGTTTGGAACCTGATGCTGCACTTTACCATGGATGGCTTTGGCGGCCACCGTTCGCGCTTTGACGACATCCGCCTGATTCAGGAATTGCTGGAGGAATTGCCGACGCGGCTGGGATTGACCCCCGCCATGCCTCCGATGTTATTGCCGTATTACAACGGCGTCGAGCCCGACGATTGCGGTATTTCCGGCTTCGTGTTTTTGGCCGGTGGCCATTTGACACTGCACACGTTTTCCTTCCGCGAATGTTATTTTGTCGATCTGGTGTCGCCCGAAGTGTTTGATGTGCGCGAAGCACAAGCGCTTTTGCAAAATGCCCTGCCCGTGCGCTCGGTGGAAGTGCATACTGCGCGCCGGCCCAAAGCGTTTGATGAAATTCCGCTGCATCCCGATGAAGATTTTGGTCCGCATTTGTTGTTGAACATTGAGGATTATTCGGGTCCCCGCGATATGGATGGTCTATTTCACCTATTTGACAATTTGCCGCCGCGCATCGACATGACGCCGATCATGCGGCCGTATCTGCTGCGCTCGACGCGGCCCGATGGCGTGGCGATTCTGTCGGCGATGACGATGATCGCAGAATCGCACATTGCGTTGCATATTGAACAAGATACAGGTCGGGCTTATTTCGACATTTTCTCGTGCAAGTTTTTTGAAATCGACAGCGTGCTCGGCGCGCTCAAAGACGCGTTTCCCGGAAAATCGCACACAGTGCAATTGATTTCGCGCGGCTGCGGTTACCGGGTCAAGCGCACGTTGCGCGAGCCTGAGCACGCGCGCACCAAGGCTTGGCTGGGCGTCAGACCCAAATAACGGTTGGAAACATGGACACGAAAATAGTTACAAAATGGCTTGTTTGTGCCGCCGTCGCGCTCAATGCGCCGCTTGCGTTCGCGGCCGATGAGCCCGCTGCGCGCGCACTGCTCGACGCCATGGTCAGCAAGAACTCCGCGGGCTTCCAAACCGGCCAATCCAAGACTTCGATCACGCTCAAGCTCGCCAACGGCAAGGAGAAAACTTGGACGACGCTGGCGCGCGTGAGCCGCAAGGACTACAAAACGCGAACCCGCGTGACGTTTTTGGAACCGGCTGAAAGCGTCGGCACCGAGTTGCTGATGATTGAACAGGGCAAGAACCAAGTCACGCAGTGGCTGTGGCTGCCTAAGACCGCGCGGCTGCGGCGGATTGGCGGCGCGCAGAAGAATCAGGCGTTTATGGATACGGATTTTTCCTTTGGCGATTTGTCTTCGGGTGGGCTGCGCGTGGGCGAGGCGCACAAGGTGGGCGCGGAGGCGATGGCTGGTAACGCTTGCACGAAGATTGAGATTATCAGCAAAGATCCCGAGGATTTGTACGCGAAGATGGAACTTTGGCTCGACGATAAGCTGACAGTGCCACGGCAGATCAAGTTTTACAGCGCCGATGGCAAGTTGGCCAAGACCCTGATTGTCGACCAGATTATCGACGTTGAGGGCAAGCCGACGTTGAAGAAATTTCGCATGCTCGGCCATGTACGCGGATCGATGACAACGGTGGAAACCCGCGATATCGATACAAAAGTGACGATGCCGGACGTGCTGTTTGAGCCGGAAAATTTGGGGAAATAAAAGGTGTCAGGTATTTCCCCTTTCCCCTTTAAAGGGGAAAGGGGAAATACCTGACACCTCCGCATCATGCTGAAACTCCACGTTTGTACCACCTGTCGACTAAAAACGCGCTGCGACAGCGTCGGCGCGCTGATCAAAGCGGCGAAATTGCACGCCAGCCAGCGCAACATGGCGCTGGAAATCGAAAAAACCGCGTGTTTATCTGGCTGCGAAAGCGGCCTGATGGCGATGGTGGAGACGGTTGACGGCATGGTGCGCGTCAAGCAACTGCAGGCGGCCACGCAGATCGGACCGCTGCTGGATTCGGCCCAAGCCCTGATTGCTGGAGAGAAAACGCCGATCGATGGCCAGATTTTGAGTCGGATCAATTGGCGGGAGTGGGACAGCTACTAACGGAAAATGTCGGCGACGGCGACGAAGCGGCCGGGGAATTCCGCAATTTCTATGCGATCTTCCAAGCCTGCCGTGTACATGGCGCCGTAATGGTCGCCGCGGGGTTGGCGGTAGACTTCGACGACTTTGGCGTTGACGTCGACGATCCAGTAGTCGGTTACGTTGGCTTGGGCGTAGATGGCAGCTTTGGTTGTGCGGTCTTTTTGCGCCGACGACCTCGCCACTTCGATCATGAGCCACGCGCGTTCGGGATGTCGGCTTGCGTCAGTACCCTTTGGAACAACACATAGATCTGGTTCGGGTTCAGAATCTTCGGTCGCGGCAAACGGCAGTTGCACTGAAACTTCGGCAACGTCTGCAACCAAGGCGGCAAGCAGCATCGTCAACCTGCGAATTGCGTTGGCATGTTCAGCACTCTGAGGCGACATCGGAACCACCTGTCCATTCAAAAGTTCGACTTTGTCCTCTGGTTGAAAAATGCCAGCTGCTACCATCTGCTCGTAACGTTGGCGCGAAAAGCGAAATGGCAGGCTCACATCGCTGCCATCCGGTTGGGTCACCCGCGGTCTCAGTTTTTGCGGATTGGCTAAGATTTCAGGGGTGTTTGCTGTGTGCATGGTGAAGCGCTCCTGTTGCCGGCCCCTTTGCGTTGCCGCCAAGTACAAGTTTGCGTGCGCGGGCGGGGTTGTCAATAGGAAAGTGCCACGGCTGAATGAAAGTCAGCTAGAAGGTTGGCAAATGCTAGATCGCCAAAGTCGTTGCGAAATCAATAACTTTCTGCTTTGCAGGCGCCTGTAAAGTTCAATGGCCGCCCCGCTCCAACCACTGCGTCCAGGTCCATCCGGTCACAACCGCGCCAAATTGCCGCACAGCGTCGCGTCGCGCCTGTTCCGCCACAGCAGCAGCTCGCCGCGCAGCGGCCACAGCGCGAAATTCAAGCATCTTGGCGGCATCCAGCGACTCCAAACGGCTCAGTTCCGCCGCGGCGTCAAACGGTGCAGCCAACCAGGCGGTGCGCAATTTCGCTGCGGTATTGAGCTGTTCGTAAGCGGCACGGTTGCGCGCAAAGGCCTCCGCGTCCGCGTGAGGCGGTGAGCGTTTGACCGCAGCTGCCCACGCCGCGCGCACCGCGGCAGGGTCCAACGTCGGTGCAAGTTCTAAAATGGCAAACGGGTCCGTGGCGTTTTGCATCGACATTTCTCAGAAAGGCAGAGCGCCTGGTTTCGGCTTTTTGCCTTTGGTCGGTGTTTTCGCAGCGATCTTTTTCACAACTTTGGGCGCAAACAGTTTGTCTGCCGCGACTTTGGCTGCTTGCATGTCGGCTGTCCATTGGCCCACATGGTCGTCGAGGTGCTTGAGAAATTCACCCGCAAAAGTTTGCAACGTCTTCACCGAGACATCGCGTGCTTCTGCCTCCAGCAACAAAGCCGCACACCCCTGTGCGTCCGTCACGAGCAGATAGACCGAAGCCCTCTCGAATTCATCAAAGTGTTCATCGTCTTCACTGTTGGCGAGTTCAATACACAAATTGTAATGCTCAAGCGTGCGGTGCGTATCGAGCCACCGCAAAAGCAGTTGATTTTTCGCAGGCCAATCCTCCGCGATATCGTAAGCCATCTGCAGCGCGGTAGGACCGCATTGCAACAGCTTTTCTTCAAATCGCTGCCAAATGGCTCGGCCCGCCGGACTGACCTTGCCGCCAGCGGCCAACGGCTGATTTTTTTCGATCAATTCTTCAATATCTTCAGGGGTCGTGCGCTCGTAGCCCAGTTGATCAAAGGCGGCGTCTAGGGCCTCCCATTCGCCACTGTCGACCCAAAGCTCATACCGGCCGACTTCTGCGGCCTTGCGCCACGCTGCCGTATGGACGCCTGCTTTGCGTTCAGGGATCCAAAGGCTGGATTTTTCGACGAGCCAAGTCACGCCCACGAGGATACAATTGCGATCGCTTTGGTCGGCAACTGGCCATAGGGTCTCATACATTTGCGCCGCCAGATCAACCGGCAGACTGCGCGAAACGGCCGCCAGAATCTGGACACGCACCGGTTCTTCCAGCGCCCGCCACGACGCGAGTATGGCTGTCGGCTCGGCCAGCGCCCTCTTGCAGGCCTGTTGCAGCGCCCAAAATGCCACGCGACAGGTATCGCTATCGCGCCAAAGCGCCTGCAGTGCAAACCAAATGGCCGTTGGATCGTGGTGTTCGGCCAGCGTACGCTCGGAGAGCTTGCGCCAAGCGTCCAAGCACTTTGCCCGCGCCTGGCTCGATTCCGGCTGGGTGTACCGCAGTTTGTCCAGCGCCGCAAAATCGGCTCGCGCCAATAAACTCGTCGCCAGATTCAACATTTGCGGATTATTCTGCGTCAAAATCAGGATCGCGTTCAGCGCGGCGGGCGGTTCGCTCAACACGTCGAACCCCGCACCCAGCGCCGCTTGGGTCAGGCGCACGGCGACGAAAAGTTCTTGCTCATCCAACGGATTGGGCGCAATTCGCTCGGCGAGATCGGCCAACGTCTGCAGGCCGTCGGCCCAATGCGTCCGCTTGGCCGCTCGCAGGCGCAGCGCGTCGGCCACCGCCAAACGCGCGACAACTTTAGCGATCGCCAAATCCAGCGGCCGAGGCGGCCGTTGGCACCAGTTCACTACAACGGCGGCAAAACGCGGCCAAGGCAAGCTTGCTGCGCAAAAAAGCACTGCATCTTCTGCGCCTTGGAGGTCGGTCGGCCGCGTCCAAGCCGAATCGTCGTTTTTGACCGGCGCTGTTGCTGGCATCGCGCTGGCCAAATGTTGGAGCAGGGGAACTGGCAATTTCGTTGCAAAATTGACGGGTTCAGGTTGACCTGCCGCATCCAGCCACTGCGCCAAACTCAGCGCGGCAGCGCTGTGCGGCGCACACACCTCCGGCACCAGCAGCCGAATTGCGGAAACGCGCTGCCAATCGCGGTGTTGCACCGCACCCCACAGCAAAGACCACCCCATTTGCTGGCGCTGCGGCGCGTTGGGCGGCAGCAAACGGCTTTCATCGGTGATTTTCACGGCCCACGCGTGCAGTTTGGCAAAATTTTTCTGCTGGTGCGCATATTCAGCGGCCGACGCTGCCAGCGTCGCAACCGCGCCAAGCCACGGCTCGCGCGTAGCCCGCGGCAGACGCAGCAGTTCGCTCGCCGCCAGTTCCGCGTCGCCACGGCGAAGTCCCTTGTCCACCGCATCGCCCAGTTTGCTGAGCTGTTGGCTTTTTTGCTTGTCTTTGCGCGACATACAATGAGTTCCAAACAAGTCTTAAGGCACCGCGATAGCCTCGGCGTCATCGATATCCGACAGCATATCGAGCAATTCGTCTTCCACGGCCTGACGCGATTTGCCGTGAAGGGTGTCCAGTTTGGCGACCAGCGCTTGCAGCTTTTCCAACGACGCCCCATGCAGACGGTCGGTCATCGCATTCACTTTGCGCATCAACGCTGCATTTGGCAGCTGTTCGTGTGCCGGTTCTTCGGCTTGCGCGGTGTCGGCCAGCCGCATCGCCACGGTTTTTTGCGTGCCCGCGCTGGCTTGGCCAACCGTGACACGCACGATGCCATTCAAATCATATTCAAATTGCACCTGAACCGCGGTATTTGAGGGCCCTTTTGCCAGTTCAAACACGAAATCGCCGATCTTGCGGTTGAGCGAACATGATGGGCTATTACCTTGAAATACATCGACATCGACCCGCGCCTGTTCCTCTTGCATCGTATAAAATTCGCGCGAGCGCTTGGCGGGTAGCACCGTATTGCGACCGATAACCGTTACAAATGTATCGGGATTGTGATCCCACGGATCTTCGGCCGCCAGCACGCCCAAATCGTGGGCCGTTACATCGACAAGGATGCGGTCCACCGGCTGACCGTCCAGCAGCGCCGCCTGCACCGCGGCACCGAGGCTAACCGCCAGATCGACATCGATTTCTTCATGCACCGGCGCGTCGAATGCCGCGGCCAGCAACTGGCGCGCCAGCGGAATGCGCGTTGAACCGCCAACTAGACAAATGCGGTCAATTTCATCGGGTTGTAGCCCTGCTGCTTTGACGGCATCAAACGCCATGTCGACGCAACGCTGCAAATGGGGGCGGATCAAGTCCTCAAATTCACTGCGTTTGAGTTCGCGATTGATTTCGACCAGTCTGCCACCGGGCACCAAAAAATCACCCTGCACCTGCGTGGTCAACGCATCCGACAAGGCGATTTTGGCGCTTTCCGCAAAGCGGCGCAGCCGCGCCATCACCACGGCATCGCTGCGCAAATCGACGTCGTGCTCAGCTTCGACTTCTTTGCGCAGTAGATTTTGCAGCAAGCGGTCAAAATCGTCACCGCCCAAATGCGTATCGCCTGACGTGGCCTTGACTTCGCGAATATCGCCAATCACTTCAAGGACTGACACGTCGAACGTGCCGCCGCCGAGGTCGAACACGAGCACTGTGTGCGGGGCATCGTCGCTGCCAGCCACTTGGTCGTAGACCAGAGAAGCGGCCGTCGGTTCGTTAATCAATCTGAGGACCTTCAACTGAGCGAGTTCCGCCGCATCCAGCGTCGCCCGGCGCTGAGCGTCGTCGAAATAGGCTGGCACCGTGATAACGACGTCGAAAACCGGCGCTCCAGTGGCCAACTCTGCGCCGCTTTTTAGGTATTTCAGAATGTCGGCCGAGACCTCCTCCGGCCGTTTGGCCACACCGCCAACCGTCAGGCTGGCCGCGCGGCCCATTTTGCGCTTCACCGAAGCCACGGTTTGATCCGGGTACAACAACGCGAGATTATGTGCTTGTTTGCCAACAATCGTCTTGCCGTCGCGGTAAAGAACGATCGAGGGCACAATGGGGCTGCCGTCGATGGCAATCGCCACCGCCTTGCCCGATTCCATTCGTGAAATCACTGAGTTCGTTGTACCCAAATCGATGCCAAAAGCGCTCATGCCTCCCCTCCTTCATCCACCGCAAGCGGATCTGCGTGCGCGGTCGCTTCTTCGTCACCCGCGCCAGCCGAAGGCGGCGTGGGCTGGGCACTGACAACGACTTCACCTGCGCGCACAAGCTGTTGCCCGCGCAACACGGCGCTGCGCACCAGCCGAATCGTCAAACCGGGCGGCACATCCGGCCGCGCCTCGGCGGCAACGACTTGCACCAAGCGACCATCCGGCGGCTGGCCCAAACCCGTGTGGCGCGCGATGCCACCGACGGCCAACTGGCCATCCAACCGCCCAAGAACGCGCAACAAACCCTCGCCCAGACCGCGATTGCCGGCGGACAGTGCCTGCAGCGCCAAGTCCGTCAGCAGGTCAGCGGCATCGCACAGCGGCAACCAATCGATATCCGGTGGCTTTGTCGCGCTTGGTCGGCTGCGCAGCGCCTGGCGCAAATCGTCAAACCCCGCATCCATGCGCGATTGCAGTTCGTCGAGCTTGAGGCCTTGGCGGGTGGCGCTGCGGGTCGCCTTGGTCAGCAAGTCCGTGAATTCCACAGCCCAATCCGGTGGTCCGGCAGGCGGGAGAACCGCGGGTGGCGCGGCGGAGAAGGATTTACGCAACCACTGCATCATGCTGGACATAGGCCTCGATTCTCGTACTTGCGCGTTGCGACCTGTGCGATCGCCAGCGCACGCGCGCGAACGTACTTGAATCGATAATCGGTTGTCAACTAAAACCCCTCTAGCCCCCAATCCAGCCCAATCTCCGCGACAAACCCGCGCAAATCCACCAACGCGGCGCGCCAATCCCGCAAGCGCGCCAAATCCAATTCCGCAGCCATCACCCGCACCTGCACGCCACGCGCGCCCAAGGCGTGCGCCCGCCGCGCGATCGCCTGCAGGTCGCCCAAGCCGTCGCGCACGACAATCAGCTGCAACAACCAACGCGGCGTGCCCAAAGCCTGAATATGGGCCGCCGCCTGCCAAAACTGGGCACCTGCGCCCTCGGCTTGAACATAGGTATCCTCGTCGGTGTCCGCCAAGCGATGGCGCTTGAGGGCAAACAGCGCCACACCTGCGCGCGCAAGCTGACGCGCGACCCGCGGCTGCGCCAACACCCGCCCGTTGCTAACCAATTCCACCCGTGCGCCGTTGGCGCTTTTGACCAGCAACGGCAAATCGCGCAGCAGCGTCGGTTCGCGCCCCGCTAGCGTCACGCGATTTTGCGCGCGGGCAGCGGTGGCAATATCAGCCTGTAATTGCTCACGATTTTCGGCAAACTCGGCGTATTGGGCCACACAGTTGCGACAGTGGTTGTTGCAATGCCGCCCCAACAGCACAGTCCGCTGTTGCGCCGGCGGACTTTGCGTCACTTTTTCCGATTGCGCAGGCCGCCACAGGGCCCGTAGCTCCTTGAATGCTTGCTCAATCCCGCCCAAAATCTGCGTCCAGTCTTGCGGAGATTCTTTCAACGTTTGCGGATAATGGCCCGCGACATAACGCAAAGCGGCGTCCAAAAGTCCCACTGTGGCGCTCAGTTGCACATGGGGTTGCAGGGTTTGCTGCAAATCCTCCACCAACGCCACGCGCACATCTCGGTAGCGCCAGTGCGCTTCGGCGCTGTAGCCGGTGAACGCAGCGCCGCGCACGGGCTGGTCAGTCGGCATTTCGACCGCCAACTTTTCCTGCAACAGCCCGTCCTTTTTAGCTTTCCAGTACAGCGGCAAATTCGGATACAGGCGCAGACGCGTCAGCGTCAGGCCATGCGCCATATCCAACAGCGCGTGATCGCGACAGAAATCCACATTGTCGCGCAGATCTTGCAGCGTGGTCCATGGGTTGAACAGGATGAACGACGACGCCCCGTATTTGTGCAGCGCAAAACTATCCGGATATTGCCGATGCAGTTCGCGCATTTGCTTGAGCGCCTCGGCATATTCCGCCACCGTCACGCCCTTGTTGTACAAATCGAGTTGCGGCTGCGAAAAGCTCTCAAAACCGATCAGGTGAATCGTGAACCAAAATCCGCTTTTGTGGGCAATTTCGGCGGCTTGGCGCAGCTGCGGTCCAAAGCGCTGAATCGCATCGCCGCGACCAGGCAACAGAAAGCCCAGCGGTTTTAGACCTTTATCGATCGCCGTCTGCAACAGTTGCGGCAGATAGCGCAACGCCGACTGGTCGCGCAGAATTACTTCGGCCAAATGCGGCAAGTGCGCTTGGTAATAGGCAATTTGCTCAATGTGGACCTGCACCGTCTGCGGCACGGGCAACGCGCGGTAATCGCCGCCCATGAAGCAAAAAGCACAACCTTTCAAGGTGATATCGCTGTCGCTCAGGTCGACATCGGCAAACTCGACGTTGCGCTGCACCGGATCGCTAAACGGGCAACCTGTGTTGGTATCCAGCGTCTTGCGAATGGGCGGGATTTTACCATCCAAATCGCGCAGTTCACCCAGCACTTGGACGCCCACAATCGGGCAAAATGGCCGCAAACTCTGGGGTGTCGCTGGATACGGTTCAACGTGGGCGCTGGCAATCGGGCCGAAGCCCAGCAAATCCATCTGCAAGTTGGGCACCTGCCGCAAGTCGGTGCCGTCGCGCAGCGCCAGAACCAAGTCGAGCAACGGCTGACGATGATTAAGGAAATGCGCCAAAGCGAACTCGACCCGTTGCCCCGCGTATTGCGCAAACGGGTCGGTCGCCACTACGCGGGCACCGCCCGCCTGCAACTGCGCGATCAACTGCGGCTGCCACACTTGGTCCAAGACGATGACCTGATAATGCGAAGCAATTTCAATGAATTCGCCTTCAAGCGCGATCGCGCGCGCGAAGTCGCTGCGCGGAAAATAGACCTGCAGCACGTCGGCGGAGAAACCCAACTGCCGCAATTCGCCGGCTGTCCAAGCAAAAGCGGTGTCAGAAAAAAAGTCGCCGCCCGCCTGCGCGTGCAAATACACAAATAAGATCCGCAGATTTGGCATCGGCGGCAGGGCAACTGGGTCCGGCGTGGGCGTGGGCAGCACAAGTCCTCCGCCGCTCATTGTCACCGCGGGGCGGCGCCCGCACAAGTTTGCGTGAATCAAGCGGCTTGCAAGCGCGTTGTCGCGCAGGGCTTGCTGTTTGCCCGCGAAAACCGGCACAATGCCGCGATGAGGCAAAGGGTGAAGGGATTGCAATCTTCCGTTAAATTGGCGCAAACGCTTGTGATTGCTTTGCTTGTCGTACAGGCCACCGCCTGTACCCGCCACGCGGCGTCGCCGCTGTCCACGCCGATTGCCGCGCTAAAATTCGACGCGCCTGAACGCGATCAATGGCAAAAGCCGGAACTTATCGTGCAAAACATGAACATCCAACCCGGCATGACGGTTGTGGATTTGGGCGCTGGTTCGGGTTATATGCTGCCGTATCTGTCGCGCGCGGTCGGCAACACCGGCCACGTCATCGCCGTTGAAGTGCAGCCGGACTTTGTCGCGATGCTCAAACAGCGCATTGCAGCGGAGGAATTGCCCAACGTGGAAGTGATCCAGTCCACCGACGACGGCGTGCCGTTGCTCAAGCCGGTCGAGCGAATTTTGTTGCTGGACACCTACCGCGAACTGCAACAGCCTGTTGTTATGCTGAATTCCCTAAAGATGCACCTGGCGCCCAAAGGTGAACTTTTCATCGTCGATGCGCGATCAGAACCTGATGTTTTGGGTCCGCCGCTCGACGAACGCCTTGAACTATCGACGGTGATTGCAGAAGCCCGCGGTGCGGGACTGGCTGCGACGTTGCGCTTTGATATCTTGCCGCGGCAGTTTTTCATCACTTTTGTCCGCGCCGAAGAGGTCCCGGCCGCCACGCTCCCCACCACGCCCCCCACCGCGCCCCCCCCAAATGCCGCGACGCCGTCCGACGCACCCGCCGTGGCGCCGGAGAAACATCCATGAATTTACAGTTGATTGGCCAACTGTGCCTGGTGGCCGTGGCCAGCATGTACGCAACCGCCTGCGGCAGCGCAGCGCCGGCAAATTCCACGGCTGACGCAGCCACAGACGATGCAACAGCTGATGGTACCAACGACAATGCCACCCATGATGGGCAGGACGCGGCGATCCCGAACGCTGACGCGGCCGATGTCACAGCGCCGTCCGACGACGCCGCCGATGTAGCGTCGGATATTGCACCCGCTGGGCCAACACTTTTCATCAATGAAATTGCGGCCGCTGGCGTAGCCAACGGCGATTTCAACCCGAGCAAAGGCGACTGGGCGGAAATTTACAACGCGGGCAAAAATGCCGTAGATTTAGGTGGCTATGTCATTGGCGGCATTGACAAGGGCTTTGACGGCGCCAAGGCCAACGTGCCACCGCAAGTGCTTGCGGCGGGCAGCAGTGCCCCTCCAGGGTATTTGATCATCTATTTCAACCACCTCGGCCCCAGCTACGGCACGCCTTTTGTCGACAACAAGTTGAAAAAGGACGGCAGCATGGCCTTGTGGAAACCGGACGGAACCCTTGTCGATTCAGTGGATTGGAACGATGGCGACAGCCCCAACAGCCAAAGCTGGGGCCGTAGCCCGGATGGCGGCAAGGACTTGAAGACTTTCACCACGCCCACGCCAGGCAAAGCCAACAATTAGTTTTCCGACCAATCGGGTGGAATTTCATGCATCCAGTTGAGATTTGCCCGTCGATTTTGAGCGCCGATTTTGCCCAACTCGGCGCCGAAGCCGCCGATGTGCAGCGCGCAGGTGCCGATTTCCTGCATGTCGACGTCATGGACGGCCAATTCGTGCCGAATTTGACGTTGGGTCCAGCCGTCGTGGCCTGCTTGCACAAAGCGACGACATTGCCGCTGGATTGCCACTTGATGGTGCACAATCCCGATAATTTGCTTGCAGATTTTGCCAAGGCGGGGGCGCGTTCGCTGTCGGTGCATTTGGAAGCTTGCCCGCATTTGCACCGAACGCTGCAGCGCATCCGCGATCTGGGCATGTTGCCGGGTGTGGCGATCAACCCGCATACGCCTTGGCCGCTGTTGGAACCGGTGCTGCGCGATCTGGCGTTTGTGCTGGTGATGAGCGTCAATCCCGGTTTTGGCGGCCAGTCGTTCATCGCGCCCGTGCTGGACAAGGTTTACGGCTTGAACGCTTGGCGCCAGCAATACCACCCGGATTTGCGCATTCAAATCGACGGTGGCATTACGCCAGCGACGATTGGCGCGGCGCGGGCGGCGGGTGTGGACTGGTTTGTCGCCGGTTCGGCCGTTTTTGGCCAAAGCGATCGCAAGGCGGCGATTGCGCAGTTGCGCGCCGCGGCAGCGAATTCTACGGCGCTGCAAGAATTTGCTGGCGTCGCCGCCAAATCAGCCTAATATGGGCAAGCACCCCATTGCGGTGCGATGCAAGCAAAAGGCCAATGGTTTCAGAACTTATCAGCCAGCGCGATTTCTGCACGGAAGCAGGCACAGCCCGCTTTGCGGCCCGCCACAGCCACGGCAAAGCCGCGGATGCGTTCAACGTCGCTGCGCAATTGACCTTGAGTTCCTTGGGCATTGGCACGTATTTGGGCGCGTCGACCGATGCTGCGGATGAGCGGTACACCGCTGCGCTGGTCGATGCCGTGCGCCGCGGCATCAATGTCATTGACACGGCAAGCAATTACCGTTGCCAGCGCTCTGAACGCGCGGTAGGTCAGGCATTGCAAACGCTATTTGCCAGTGGTGAAGTGTTTCGCAGTGAAATTTTGGTCGCTTCCAAGGCCGGCTTTGTGTCGTTTGATGGCTGTCCGCCCAGCGACGTCGCCAGCTACATGCGCAAAATGACAATCGATCGCGGGTTGTGCGCCGAGCTAGAACTCAGCGCCGGTTGCCACTGCATCGCGCCCGATTTCATCGACGCCACCTTGCAAACGAGCCTGCAAAACCTCAACCTGTCGACGATCGACGTGTATTTTTTGCACAATCCTGAAACCCAGCTGCAAACGCTGGGCAAGGACGATTTGGACGATCGCTTGCGCCGCGCTTTTGAGCGGCTGGAACTGGCAGCCGATCGCGGGCAGATCCGCGTGTACGGCATCGCGACTTGGTCGGGGCTGCGCGCAAAGCCGCATGAACGCGATCATTTGTCGCTGGAGCGCGTGCTGCAATGCGCCCACGATGTCGCGGGCTCGCGCCACCGCTGTCGCGCCGTGCAATTGCCGATGAATTTGATGATGCCCGAAGCATTTACTTTGGCCAATCAACTCGTTCGCGGTGAAATGACAACGGTTTTGCAGGCGGCGCAGCGCTTGGGTCTGGTCGTTTTTGGTTCAGGACCCTTGCTGCAAGGCAAGTTGGCCAAGCGCTTTCCTGCCCATGTGCCCATTTTGCATGAAACTTTTGATGCCGCAGCGACGGCTCTGCAGTTCGCGCGGTCGCTGCCCGGCGTCACTTCAACTTTGGTGGGCATGGCGACCATGGAGCATGTCGTTACAAATACAGCACTTTTGTCGCAGCCGCGCGCCCCGCAAAGTTGGTTGACGCGCGCCGCCCAACCGGACCGGCAGATCGGCCTCGTGGGCTGAGCGGCTGGGCTAAAACTTCAAAAGTTCAACGATCTTGGCCTTGGCGCGCAATTCCTGGACGATGCGGCGGTCTTCCAGGTAAAGCTTGCGCGATTTCAGCGTTTGCCGAATCTCTTCGCGCACTTCCATATACGGGCGCACGTGCGATTCATTCTTCTCCACCAACCGCAACACGTAAATGCCCCAGCGCGTAGTCAAAGGCGCTGAAACTTCACCGACTTTGAGTTCAAACGCCACTTTTTCCAGATCGCCCTCGCCCGAACCACGGCTCAAGTGCAGCGGCGCCATCGCTTCTAGGCCATTTTCCTTCGCGATCTGTTCAAAATCACCGCCTTTTTTCAGCGCGGCGTACGCCGCATCGGCTTTGGCCGCGGCAGCTTTGCGTTCAGATGGCAGTGCTTCAGAACCTAGGCGAAACAAAAGCGGTCGCACATCGCGCGATGCGCCTTCTGTCCAAGCCGATGGATTGTTGTCGTAAAACTGCTTTAGGTCGGCATCACTCAGCTCGATCTTGCCCAGTTTTTCGATCAATTTCTTGGCCAATCGCTGCTCTTTGACCTGCGCTTTCAAATCGTCGACGGACATCTTTGAACGCTGCAACTCGGCATTCATGGTCGCCTGATCAAAGTGCCCTTGCTGATTAACATAACGCGCAATGTAGTCCTTGTAGGCCTCGTCAAATTCGCTATCGGTCAGTGTGACGTTCTCACTGTGGATCGCTTGCTGGCGCAATTCGCCTTCGATGAGTTTGTTCAAGATATTCTTGGCGATGCGCTGCAAGCGTTCCGGAGCAATCCGCGCGCCTTTGGCCGTTAGCTTGTCGAAATCGGCGTTGAACTTCTCGGCCGCAATCGGCAGATCGTTGACCAGCGCCACTGGGCCCGTCGGTCGCACAAAACCCGCAGCAGCGGCCGCAGTTGGCGCAGCCGGCGCCGCCGCTGCCTGCTCAGGCGTCGCTGGAGCGGCCAACGGCAGCGCAACCACGGTCGGACCGTTGGCTGATGCGGCGGGCGTGCTCGCCGCCGGCTTTTGGTTGCACGCTGGGTGAATGGACAAACTAATTGCAAAAATCAAACGTTGTGCGGTCGTCACGGTACTTCCCTGCAAAATCCACATCGGAGTCGCGCTGATTGCAACCCGCCTCGCGTTCGAGATGTTCCCGCCCGCGGGCGCAAGCGTAGCGCGGCGCGCGCGCAATTGCCAACGACCTCGCCAAAAAGCCCCCACGCGCCCAAAAAGGCCGATGCCCCGGAAAGCAATTGCAATCCGAGGCATCGGTTGATCAAACCCTGTCTAAATTACCAGTTGTAACCCAAGGCCCAGTCGATGCCCCAACCAGAAGTCGGGTTGCCGGTGACGGCGTAAAGGCCATTGTTAAAGAACTGCGGCGCCATGTTGACGTCCAAGTTCCAGCCCATCATCTTGAGGCCAACGCCGGTGGTGACGGTGTTTTTGACAGTCGAGTAGTCGCCGGCGTCGGTCTTGTCGTCGGGCTGCTTGGAGATGTCAAAGTGCTTGTTGACAATGGTCTGGCGCGCGCCGAGACGCAACACCATCCAATCAAACGCTTTGGCTTCCGCGGCAAAGCCGTAGAACGGCATCAACAAGCGACCGCCGTTTTCAATGCTGACTTCGCTCGGACCGCCCGAGACAAGGCCCGGATTGGCCGCCGAGTTGCCCGTCAAGCTTGAGGTGCGCAGGGCCAAGCCCAAACCGGGCTGAATCAGCACGCCTTCAACGGGCGTAATCGCCAGATCGGCGCCGAGGTTGAGGCCAATGCCGCTGTAGTTGCCGGTCTTGGCGCCTTCGCCGTCGTCCTTGGTGCCGTTGTGGCCCACGCCGCGCGATTGGTAACCGAAACGGAAGTACGGCACCAATTTGGCGATCTGGTGGACCATGAACTCGCCTTTGGCCAAAAGGGCAAAGTCCAAGTTCGGGTTGGTGCCGGCCTGATAACCAACCGTGTTGTTGGCGGTGTCAGTGAACGAACCGGTGGCCAAATGCAAAGCAAAGTCCAAGCTGTTGTGTTCATTGAGGTCGACGCCCAAACCGAGGCCGAAACGCAGCCAAGTCGCGCCGCTCTGTGCCGGCGGCGTGCTGATCGGCGGCAGGTGCGTGCCCGTGCCGTCAAATGCACCGTTGACCGTGCCGCCGCCGTAGGAGAACAGGGCGCCCAAGCGCAGCGATTCACCGGCTTTGAGGCCAAAGCCCAAACCGAACTGGTGGTTGGTCGGGTCGCCGTATCCGGGGCCGTAACCTGAGACCTTGTTGGCATCGGTGCCGCCGATTGTCGGCAGTCCCGTGACGTATTCCCACGGCGAACGCTTGCCGTACAGCAGCAAAACCGCTTCATCGCTCAGGGCATAGCGAACATTCATGGTGCCGTAAACCGCCGCGTTGGTGGCATCGACATCGACGCTGTTTTTGTAGGCCACCATAAATTGCGGCAATTGGTAGATGTTGGCGCTGTCGCGAATGGTCACGCTTTTTTCATTGAACGCGGCGCCCGGCGCAAATTCTGCACCGGCAGCGGACAAGCTGTTGATGCGCGTGTCGGTAGCGTAAGCCGCTCCAGGCACAAGCGAACCAGCTGTAAATAAGCTGAGCGCCGCGGCGCATACAGCTAGTAGATTCTTCTTCATCGAGCACTCCTGCAAAAGTTGTCCCGCTGTCAGCAGTGCGCGGGGTTAATCGGCTTCCAAACGGCAAACTCACCCAAAAAAGTGAAACGCAACTTGTGCGGCGCGGAGTACCACAAACACGGACAAATTAAAATGCCCGCCCGCGCTTTCGCCGCAGTAATTTTCACGGCTACACAGCAACTGTCAAAATAATTGGCAGATGGCCTTTGCCGGATGCGTTTAATCGTCAAGGGCGCTGATCGCATTGGGCCAGTGCGCCTGATCACACAGGGCTATCGCAAGAACGATCACGGGGCGTTAGGCTGAGGCCGCGGGCAATAATCGAAGAAAACCTCAATCGCGGCAACGCGTTGGACTGAAGTCCACCGCTACAGTTCGAGATGTCCCTCCGGGACAGGACGCGAGCGCGGC
>CAMDBH010000028.1 GCA_945889325.1 Klebsiella pneumoniae | reverse complement strand
GCAACTCCATGAATTATCATTTAAATTAGTCCCGAAGGGACTTCTTGACCGGTAGCGGGGGAATCTTGTTCCCACGCCGAACCATCTGTAATTACACAATAAATGAAATTGCTTAAGCCACAGGCATTTCGAAACGGCAATTGCGGCTGATCTGACCACATTTTCTTAAGTTAGCGCCTATGCCCCCTGCATCCCCGCGCGCTTTTGTTTCTACAGGGCAATCTTTCCCGCCGCATCTAACCGTGTGCCGTTGCCCGCAAGCGGGCAAGGCGTACTGACGCCGGCGGCGGAATGCGGATATGTGTGGGTGAGCGAATACTTTTTTGGCAATGGCAGGGATTTGGGACGAAGTGCATTGGGTGGGTCGATTGGGCGATGGGGCCTTGCGCGGTCGCGCGACAGGGAAATTTTTAAT
The DNA here is from genome assembly GCA_945889325.1 of Klebsiella pneumoniae. Lineage (GTDB taxonomy): Bacteria > Myxococcota_A > UBA9042 > UBA9042 > UBA9042 > CAMDBH01. The sequence goes on along the minus strand of CAMDBH010000028.1, from coordinate 41,013 downwards.
TAGTTTTAGTCGGTTTTGGATTTGGGACGGGCCCGAAAAGTCCGCGAGCCTGCGGGCGCATCCGCCCGCCGCGCAACCAAAACCTCAATGCGCGCCGGCAGAGGTAGAACAAACCTTGGTCCGCAAGCGCAGCGTCGCGACCAAGGCAGAGAAAAGACAGACGGCGCGCCGAACCAAAACTACCCTAACACCTTAAAACCAAAAGCGCGCGGAGGTGTCGGAACCGCCGCGCTTGGCGGTTCCGACCCGCCGACAGGCGGAGCTGTCATTGGAAATAAAGTGTTTTGTTGCCGAGCGCCGGAGGCGCAAAATAAGCCTTTGCAAATGTCAGCCCGCCGCTAGGCGCAAAACCACCCCTTGCAAATGGCAGCCCGCCGCTAGGCGCAAAAAGCCGCCCGCAGGGCAAAAGCCACGTGGCCGCAGGTCAACACCCGCCGGGAGGCACGCTACTTCGGTAAGCTCTGCGCGCAGCGAAAACCCAAAACATCGCTGCCATTATTCGGCAACACCGCGCCGCGCATAGACGAACGCAGCATATAGGAACAGTTGCCGCCAAAACCGCCGCCGCGGTTGACGCGAAACGCCCCGCTTTCAGGCCCCGTTGGATTAACGGCCGGTGAAACTTCATAGTAACTCGATCCAAAACGATCGCTGACCCATTCCCAGACATTGCCGCTCATGTCATACAAACCATAGCCATTTTTCGCGCTGCCGGTGCCGACGGGATAGGTGCTGCCCGTATCACAGCCGGGCTTGATGCCGCCAAAGCCGACGGCTGAGTTGGGCATTCCCGGCGTGCAAGTTCCATCGACATCGCCCCAAGGGTATTTGTTGCCATCCACGCCGCCACGGGAAGCTTTTTCCCATTCACTTTCCGTAGGTAAGCGCTTTCCGACCCAAGCGCAGTAGGCGTCCGCTTGGATCCACGTCACGCAGTTCACGGGGTGCAACTCTTTGCCGGGTTTGCCAAAATTCCAGTTGCAGTACGCCGACGCAGAGTCGGGCACCGTGCATTTGCCAGAGTCGACGCACTTCTTGTAGTTGCCAATGGTCAGTTCATCAACGTCCAAGTAAAATCCGTCTTGGTAAACTTCATGTTGCGGCATTTCTTTCTTGATGCAGTCGTTGTCACCCGCCACGCAGCCCATCTTAAACTTGCCCGGTGGAATCAGCACCATGCCGTCGGGCCCGCTGCCCAAACACAAGCCCGAGGCGCAGATGGCTCCGTTGGCGCAGACTTTGGCAATCCCCTTGCAAGATCCAGACTTGCACATGTCCGCGCTGGTACACAAATCGCCGTCGTTGCAGCTCGTGTCGTCGGCGGCAGCGATGTGCGCGCATTTGCCGCTGGTCGGATCGCAGGCGTCTGCTGTGCAGCTGTTCTTGTCATTGCAAACCACGGGGCCGCTGGCTAAGCAAGTGCCCGACTTGCAGATGTCGATTGTGCAAGCCGATCCATCCAAATCGCAGCCGCCGTCGTCGGCCACTTCGGCATGACTGCAGCCGTTGTTGGCCGTGCAGGCGTCGACGGTGCAAGCGTTGGCGTCGTCGCATACGCCGCCGTCGCCCGCACAATGGCTGATATTTACTTGGAAATCGGCGGCCTTCTTCTCGCCCAGTGACGTCGTCGCTTTGACCTGAGCATTGTGCAAGCCATCTTTGACGTTTGCGGTATCCCATTGATAAGTCCATGGTTCTCCTGGACCTTTGGCAACAGTTACGCCATCGACCGCAAATTCAACGGCGGTGGTCGTGCTGTTGTCGTCACTGGTCTGGACCTTGACCGCCACTTTGCCGCCAATGGCCTTGTCGAGCCATTGCGCGCCGAACGGCGCTTGACAGATCAGCAAATCTGCACTGCAAATGCTCACTTGCACGCTAAGCGGCTGGTCGACCTTGACTTTGACGCTGGCCTTGCCTGTTTGGCCTGCGCTGTCGGTTGCAGCGACTTCAACGGTGTGCTCGCCAAAAGCTTCCGCTGTGGTATCCCACGTCCATTTCCACAAGTAATCCGAAGACGTAAAATTGCCGCTGAGCGATTTGCTGTCCAGCGTTGCCGCAGGTTTGCCGTCGATCGCCAGCGCAACATCGCCGACCAGATCGAAATCGCGTTTGATAATACCGCTGACGCTGGCCTTGCCCGCCAGCGTCGTGCCCGCGGTCGGGGCGCTGAAGAGCACGATGGGCGCGCGCGCCAATTGCACGGTGCGCTTGGCTGTCGTGGCGTGGCCGGCTGCGTCGCGCGCGGTGGCCTGAAGCGTCCACAGGCCACTTTTGGCGCCGATTGTGGTCCATTTTGCGGCGTAGGGCGGGGCTGTGCTCTTGCCCAGCGCGAGCATTTCGCCGCCGGCCGATCCTACTGTAAATTCAACATTTTCAACGCCCAAATTGTCCGAAGCTTCGACAGCAATGACAACCGGCACCGTGTCGCCGTTGACAAGCGCAGCTTCTTGCGGCGCACCAAAAGTCACAACCGGCAAACTGCGGTCGACAGTCAACTGCATGGAAATAAAGCCCAATTGCCCTAGATTGTCCTTGGCCGTCACCGTCAGTTTGTGGGTGCCTTCCGCCACAGGATCTGAATTCCACTCCAATTGCCAGGGAGCCGTCGCAACCGTGCCGATTTGCGCGTCATCGACTGCAAAGTGCACTTGGGCGATCGACGTTGCCGGTGCAAACGCTTTTGCAGAAACCTGCACTGAAATCTTGCCGAAAAGTGCACTTTTATCTGCCGGTTGCGCGAATTCAAGCGTTGGCGCCACTTTGGTAGTCGCCGCCACGCCATCGGAGGCGCTGTCGCCCGTGCCCGCGGCCGCCTGATCCGGCATTTCTGACACAGTATCGGGCAGTTGCGTGGCGTCTTGAGCGAGCGCCGCGGGAGGCGTGGTAGGCTCCGCGCTGGCACAACCTGCAGTGATGCAGGCGGCCAGCGCAGCGCACACGAAGCGTGAAGGTGCAACAATCATGTTGTCGAACCAAATTCCCTAAATAAACCGCCTACTTACACATCATCAGCATGTCGTCGATGTACGCCTTGACCAAAATCGGCGTCTTGAGATTCTGCAAAACCATATGCGGACGCAACGGAATGTTCAGCTGCGACGGCACGATCTCAAACTTGGTCTGCTTGTCGATAAGGCCCGTCCAACCAGCCGTCGATTTGCATTGCGCCAGATACGTGAAGCAGCCGTCTTTGTCGGCGATCATGTCGAGCACCGTCTTGGCCAATACGTTGGCAGCCGGACAGAGGCGGACCAACAAACCCGGCGTCGTCAAATTGGGGTTGTCGCAATCCGGTGCCTGCACGAAGTAGTTCAAATTGAAGCTAAATGTGCCGCCCAAGATGCCGGTCTGACCAAACGGCGCTTTGCGCACCATGGAGACAAACGCAGCTGCCTTGAACAAGTTGGGTGCGGTATACGTGGCAAACGCCGAATTCTTGGGTGAAACCGCCGCGGCCTGGCTGGACGCCCAAGTCTTGAACAGCGGATCGGAAGAGCTCGCCGTCCAATTGCTGATGCCGACTGTGTCGAAATTCTCTACAAAACACCCGTATTGGCAGAAGTCGTTGGTTGCGCCGCCGACAGAAATGTCGTCGAGTTCCCAAACGCCTTTGCTCAACGCAGTCGATCCGGTTGTCACCGTGAAGGTCAAATCCAGCGTCTGGCTGGCAAAATCCGCCAGATCGATGATTTCCTCCTTCCAAGTCGGCGAGCCATCGCAGCGTTTGTAGATTTCCTTGCCGCCCAAAGTGACCGTGAAGTCATCGTTGCCACAAGTGATATCCGCCACCGTCAAGGCCCGAATTGCAAAGCGCAACTTATCGCCCGGCACCGGCCGAATCATCGGGTAGGTCATCGACGACGTTTGCTTGACGCCGCTGGTCGGCTTGCCGGCATACGAGCAGATGAACTCATTGACGCCGGTGTGTGAAGCCGTGCTGATGGCTTTCCACGTCGAGTAAGCTGCGTCACTGTCGCTTTGGATCATGAAGTTGGGCTTGGCAAAAGTCAGCGGATCCGGGTTCAGCGGATCCGGTGCCTGATGCAGCTCAACGTCGACGCCCAAGCACAGCGGACCGCAAGTGCCGGTCAAGCGCATGTTGTCGATGTCGATCGAGCCGATGTTCTTGTCGGCCACGCCAGCGATGGCGCGAATTTCAAGGTCCACCGGTGCACCGGCGTACGGCGCCAGATCAATTTGAATATGCTCGTAAATCGGGCTGACGCTGATGATCAGCTTGGCCGGATCGGTGTTGTCGCATTTCTCCCAGATCTTATTGCCGTTGATGAAGATCTGCAGATCGTCACCGGTGCAGTTCTGGTTGGTCACCTTCATATTCAAATAGAAATCGAGTTGCGGTGCCCCAGATTTGTCGATGTACAACTTGCGATAAGCGTAAGCCGCCGTGGTCAATTGCGCCGGCACCGCGCCGACGCCCGGCCACTCACCGTGCAGATTGGAGACGCTGGCGCCAAACGGTTTCTTGCCGCTGATCGACCACGCCACATAGTCCGCCGCTTCTGAAGTGCCAAACCAACCCTTGGGCAGCAAGCTCTCAAAGCCCTCATTCATGCAGGTCACGCAGCCCGGAATCGCGGTGTTGACGCACAGGCCCGCCGCGCAGGAATCCAGCGTGCAAGGATCTTTGTCATCGCAATTGAGTGGTTGACCGGGCAAGCATTTGCCAGCCGAGCAAGCATCGCCGCCGGTGCACTTGTTGTTGTCGTCGCAGAACACTGTCACGCTCGGGTTGCAAATGCCCTTGTGGGTGACTTTTTCCACTTCGTAGCAGATGTAGCCTTTGGCGCACTTGTCCGGAATATCCGTGGCGGTGCAATCAACAGGCGGCACAACCGGCGGGTAGCTTTCCTTCGGGTCGACTTTGCACACATACGCGTTGGAACCGGTTGAAGCACAACCGACATTGGCGCACATGCTGGCGAAGTCCGAACAGGTCTGCAAATCGCCTTTCTCACAAACGCCGAGTTGGCAATTGTCATCCACGGTGCAGCCGTTGCTGTCGTTGTTGCAAGGGGTCAGTTCCGCGACTGGTTTGGTGTCGCATTGGTATTTGTCCGAACCAGCGCCGATACAAGCTGCTTTGAGGCAGACCGACGGATCCTTGCCACAATCGGCTGCGGCACCTGCCACGCATTTGCCGGCCGCACATTTGTCATCGACGGTGCAACCGCTCAAGTCAGCGTCGCACGCAGTGCCATCGGCCTTGTTGTTGCCTTGGCAAACAAACGTCGCCGATCCCGTGGACTTGCAAGCGCCCGTGATACACGAACCGCTAAACGCCAAGCAATCCACCGCGGGTCCAGGTTGGCAGGCGCCGTCTTTGTTGCAAGCGTCGCCTTTGGTGCAGCCGTTAAGGTCTGAATCGCAAGGCTGATCGATCGGCGCAGGTAACGGCAAACAGGTGTTGGCCGCGTTGCCCAAGGATTTACAAGTGCCGACCAAACAGCCGTCTTTGCTGTTAGACGCCGAGCAATCTTTGTCCGCGCCAGCCGTGCACTTGCCGACTTTGCAGGAATCGCCGACCGTACAACCGTTGTTGTCGGCTTCACACGGCAAATTGTCCGGTTTGGGCGCGCCGATGCAGCTGTACGACACGGCATCATTGGACTTGCAAGCGCCAATCGCGCAATTGGTCGATGAAGCAGCGCAATCCGGCGGAGCGCCGGGCACACACGCGCCGCCGACACACTTGTCGTTGACCGTGCAGCCGTTCTTGTCTGAGTCGCAAGTCTTGCCCTCATTTTGTGGGGTTGGAATACACGCGCCTGTGCCGCCATTGCCGAGCTTGTCGCAAGTGCCGACCGAACAAATCGTCGATTGCGCACTGCAGTCATACGGTTTGGTGCCTGCAGTACACTTGCCGGTCTTGCACACGTCGCCTGCCGTACACAATTGGCCGTCGTCACAAGGTGTTGAATCAGGTGCGGCGGCCAAGTTGCAGGTAAAGCTATTGACACCCGTGGATTTGCATGAGGATATCTGGCACAAATCCAAACTGACGCATTTCACCTCAGCGCCGGCCACACATTTGCCCGCCGTGCACGCGTCGTTGGCCGTACAACCGCTGCCGTCTGCGTCGCACAACACGGTATTTTCTTTAGGCAAGGTAACGCATGAGTAGCCAAGAAGTACCGTAGGATCTTCCACGCATTTTGCGTCGTTGCATTGATCCTGCACGCCGTCGCAGCCCGTTGGTTGGCCAGCTTGGCAACTGCCGTTCAAACACGTGTCGTTGACCGTACAGCCCTTGCCGTCCTGGCATTTGCTGCCGTTGACCGCTTGGGTAATGCCGCATTTGCCCGTGAGCGGATCGCATTGGTTCTTGGAACAAGTCGTGTCGTTGGTTGAATCGCAATTGATCGGCACTGGATCAAAGAAGCACAAATTTTGTCCTGTCGCCTTGCTGAATTGGCAGGTATAAGCGCCATCGCACAAGTTGTTGTTGTCGTACAGCGCGCAATCCTTGTTGACCTTGCAGGCGCCGCAAGTGATGTTGCCGCCTGAGCAAATGCCGCCGTTGCACTTGGTACCCGTGGTGCACGCATCGCCGTCATCGCACAGCGCTTTGTCGGCCGAGTCAACCGTCACGCAGCCCTTGAGCACGTCGCAACTGTCCACGGTGCAAGGATTGCCGTCGTCGCAAGCTTTTGGCGTCGGCAAGCATTTGCCGCTTGAACAAGCGTCAACGGTGCACGGATTCAAATCGTCACAGGTGACCTGCGTGTCCTCGCCGGGCAGAAATACGCAGCCGGTCTTGGGTGCGCAACTATCGATGGTACAACCATTTTTGTCATCGCATTTCACGTCGGTCGATTTGCAAACGCCAGCCGCGCACTTGCCTTTTTCCGTGCAAGCATTGCCATCGTCGCAAGCTGCGCCATCGACGCTTTCATGCACGCAGCCGTTGACGCCACAAGTATCGATGGTGCAAGCATTTTGATCGTCGCACGTGTTCTGCGTGATGACGCAGCCCTTGACCTTGTCGCAAGTGTCCGTCGTGCAGACGTTTTTGTCGTCGCAGTTAAACGGCGTACCCGAGCAACCGCCACCTTGGCAAATGTCGTTCAGCGTACATGCGTCGCCGTCGCTGCAAGCATTGCCATCTTTTTGCGCCACTTGGCAGCCCTTGGTCGGCAAGCAACCGAGCACAGCCAAGCAGGTATTTTTCGACGTGCAATCCAAAACCTTGCCGACGCATTGGCCTTTGTTGTCGCAAGCGTCGCTGGTGGTGCACAAGTTGTCATCCGAACAGGGCTTATTGACCGCTGGTGTCGTGATGCAAGCGCCGCCTTGGCAGCTGTCGTCGGTGCAGCCGTTGCCGTCGTCGCAGGCTTTGGCTTTGCCAACGCATTTGCCCGCCACGCACACGTCTGAAATCGTACACGCATTGCCGTCCGAACAATCCTTGCCGTCGACCAAAATGTTCTTGCAGCCACCTTTGCCGTCGCAAGCGTCGACCGTGCACGGATTGGCGTCGTCGCAAGCAAGCGCTGCGCCTTTGCAAACGCCGTCGGTGCACTTGTCTTTGGACGTGCAGACGTCGCCGTCATCGCAAGGTTGCGTGTTGTCGATCGCCGGTTTGCAACCGCCGACTTTGCTGCACAGATCTAGGGTACAAGCGTTGCCGTCGTCGCAATTGGCCTTCAGGCCCGTGCACTTGCCCGCAACGCAGGTGTCCGAAGTCGTGCAATCATCGCCGTCGCTGCACAGCGCGCCCGGCGCTTTGGGGCCGCTCAAGCAGGCAAAGACTTTGTCACAAACGTCATCCGTACAAGCATTTAAGTCGTCGCAGTTGAGTTTCTTGTTCGACGCGCACAGGCCTGCGGTACACACTTCGCCGACCGTACAAGCGTTGGCGTCGTTGCACAAAATGCCATCGGCCTTGCTGGTGCCTTCGCAAACGCCGCTGCCTTTGTTGCAGATGTTGTCTTTGCACGGCTGGTCCTTGAGCGCCGGACAGGTCACCGCTGAATTGGGCGCCGGCTGGCAGTAATTGCCCACCAACTTTGGATCGGTGGAAGGCAAGCACTTCACCAACCCATTGCACGCATCGCCGTCATCATAGGTCGTGCATTCAAGGTCGTTTTTGCACTTGCAGGTGTTGTTCTCACCCGTGCACGCGCCCGCGACGCAGCTGTCGGCCGGCGTGCACTTGTTGCCATCATCGCAAGGCGTTTTGTCGGCTTTGTTGCTGAAAATGCAGCCCTTTGTCTTGTCGCAAGTGTCCAAAGTGCATTGGTTCTTGTCATCGCACACCGTGGCGATACCGTTGCAAGCGCCGCCTTTGTCACAAGTCGCGTTGTCGACGCATTTGTCGCCCGAGGCGCAAGGCGTGCCCTCGTTCTTGGTCACCAACGCACAAGCACCGGAGTCCGGCGCGCAAGTGTTGGTCGTGCAAGCATTGTTCTTGCCCGCATCGCATTTCACGATCGTCGTTGGGTCCACGCTGCAGACACTGGCTTTGGGGGTAACGACGCATTTGACTTTGCCATCGCACAGGTCGTTGTTGTCGTACGGTTTGCACTGATCGTCATTTGTGCAGATGATGCATTTGTAATCCTTAGCCAACTGCGTGCATTTGCCCGCGTCGCAGTAATCGTTGAACGTGCAACTCAAACCGTCGTCACACGGCGTGCCGCCCGCCAGCGGAATGTGTTTGCAACCGGTGACCACGTCGCACAAATCATTGGTGCAAGTGTTGCTGTCGTCACAGTTGATCGCCGCTCCGGCACACAGACCGGCTTGGCATTGATCGCCCGAAGTGCATTTGTTGTTGTCATCGCAAGGGCCATTGAAAATGTCGTGCGCGCAAACGCCAGTTTTGGCGTCGCAAGAATCGTTGGTGCACAAATTGGTGTCAGCGCAGTCCTTTTTGGAACCTTTGCACACCGCATTGTCGCATTTGTCGACCGTGGTGCAGACATCGCCGTCGTCGCAGAAGCCCGCGGCCGGAATGTGCAAACAGCCGATGCCGACCTGGCACAAATCGTTGGTGCACTTGTTCTTGTCGTCGCAATCTTTGGCCAAACCGCTGCAAACCGCTACGCCCACATTGTTGGTGACGCAGGCATCGCTGTCGGTGCACAAGTTGGCGTCATCGCACGGCGCACCGCCAAGCAAATTCTTGGTCACGCACAAACCAAACACGCCGCCCGATTGTTTCAGCGGATCGCACAAGTCGTCCGTACACGGATTGCCGTCGTTGCAAACCAGCTTGACGCCTTGGCAATTGCCCTTGTTGCAGCCATCGCTTTTGGTGCACGGGTCGCCGTCATCGCAACTGCCAACGCTGACAGAAACGTGCGTGATCGAGCCAGTGGCGTCGCATTTGTCGACCGTGCAGACATTGCTGTCGTCGATCGCCGGGTTCAGGGCGCCGACGCACTTGCCGCCGACGCAGGCATCCGACGTGGTGCAGATGTTGTCGTCGTCGCAAACCGTGGTCGCGCCGACTGGCAAAGGTGCGAATTTGCAACCCTTGGCCGCTGAACAGGTGTCAACCGTGCACGGATTCTTGTCGTCGCAGACCACGGCCGTGCTGTCGCCGCATTTGCCGCCCTTGCACGTTTCACCGCTGGTGCAGAGATCGCCGTCTTCGCAAGGACCACCTTCGCTGATGGGGGTCAGCTTGCAGTCGCCGGTTTTGCTTGTGGGATCGCACTTGTTTTCTGAACACTTGTCAGCGCCCGCCGGACAAACCTTTTCCGCACCTGAGGTACATGTGCCGCCCGCGCCGCAGACGTCGCCGTCGGTGCAACTGTTGCCGTCGTCACAGTTTTTGCCCGGTGCCGCGCTATTGCCACCGGCGTTGAGCAATTTGCCCGGATTGTCAGGATCGCATTTGGCGATCTTGCAGGCCAACGTCTTTGTCTTGTCGGTCGGATCTGGCATTTCCCAGCCGTCTTTGCCCGCACAAACACCTTGATCGTCGCACACATCGCCGTGGGTACATTCTTGCGCATCGTCGCAAGTGGCGCCCTTGTCGAGATGGCCGGCTTCGCACTTGCCAGATCCGACATTGCACACAGGTTTTTCGCAATTGGTGGCGTTGACCTTGAAATCTTTGCAATCTGCGTCGGTTGTGCAGACGCCACCCGTGTCCGCTTTTGGCACATCATCGATTGTGCCGCTGTCGACTTTGCCCACATCGCCGGTGTCGGGCACGTCAGGGCTTAGACCGTTGTCCGCTTGGTCGGTGCCGGTGTCTTCCGCATCCACAGGGGGCGGTTCCACGACGGGCGTGCTGCAGGCGGCGGCGAAACCGACTGAAAAAACAACGGCAAAAAGCCGCAAACGAGACTGCAATTTATGAAATGTATTCATCGACTTTCCTCCCCCCCCCCCGGGGGTGGCAGTTATCGTGTTAAACCAAGGTGGTAACGCGATCTTGATGGCGAGCGACTTGCCAACGCACTCCGCTCAGCGCCCACAATACCAGACCGGCGCGGGCAACCGCAAGTAGCAAACGCTAAAACAAGCGCGGGCGCAAGCAAATTGATAGATTTTCATGCGCAGCGGATCGACGACAGATTATTGCGAATTCATAGGCATTTTTTGTGGATTCGCCCCAACGCGTGTTGTGGTGGGGCGCAGCGGCACCGCGAAAATTTGCGGCAACGTTGCCCGCAGCGCCACAAATTCGTATGCTTTAGCCGTGGCGTTGACTTTTTTGGCGACGCCCGCACACTTTGGCTGCGCGATTTCTGTTTGAGTGGCAGCGCAACTTCAAGTGAGAGTGCCGTCAAGTCGTGATTTTCAAAGGACCGCGTAAAAAAATGCACCGACCGCAGCCGCCTTTGAGCCAACGTTTTTCCGCAATTTTTGCCCGCGCGGCCTTGTGCATCGCGCTGCTGGCTGTGCTCGCCGCTTGCGGCAATACGCAGGTGCAAGGCGAAATCGTCGTCACCGACGGCGACGGCGCGATCGACGGCAAGAACAGCCTAGACAGCAAAAATGTCAAGGATATCGGCGTGTCGGTCGCCGATGTGCCGACCGCGACCGAAGACGTGCCGCCCTTGGCGGGCACGTTTGGCTCCGACTGCAAAACCAACGGCGATTGTGACAGTGGCCACTGCATCGATTCCTATGCCGGTAAAATTTGTACCAAACTTTGCACCGAGGCCTGCCCAACCGGCTTTTTGTGCGCCCAAGTCGCCTCGCCCGACGGCAGTGACAATCCATTTATTTGCATCCCGCGCTTCAAAAATTTGTGCAATCCGTGCGATCTGAACGCCGATTGCAACGGCGTCGGTGAAAAAGGCAATGTTTGCATTAGTTTTGGCGCGTCAGGCAGCTTTTGTGGCGCCAAATGCGATGAGATCAATCCCGATTGCCCAGAAGCCTATGTGTGTGAAGTCGTGGTCGACGGCCTGACCGGCCTGAAAAGCCATCAATGCAAGCACAAATCCGCACTGGGCATTTGCAGTTGCAGCGCGGCGGCCGCCGAAGCCGGATTGCACACAAAATGCAGCAATACCAACGACTACGGCACTTGCACCGGCCAACGCTTGTGCACGTCCGACGGCTTGACGGAATGCCAAGCGGACGTGCCGGCCGCCGAAATCTGCGACAACAAAGACAACGACTGCAATGGTGCAACCGACGATTTTAACGCGAAATCTTTTTGCGATCTGAAAAACGAATTTGGATCTTGCAAAGGCGTGATCAAAGCATGCGTCGACGGCGTTTCCAAATGCGAAGGCACCCTGCCCGCGCCCGAAGCCTGCAACGGCTTGGACGACAACTGCAACGGCGAAACCGATGAAGCCCTGTGCGAAGACGGCGACCCGTGCACCAAAGGCACCTGCAACACCGACGGCAGCTGTAAACAAACGCAAGTCAACGGCTTGCCTTGTGACGACGGCAGCATTTGCAGCACGATCGACAAATGTTTGGCCGGCAAATGCGTCGGCGGCGGCGCTTTGGCTTGCGACGACAAAGATCCTTGCACGGCCGACGCTTGCGACCCATTTACTGGCTGCACGCACGTCAGTTCCAGTGACGCCGTGTGCACCGACGACGGCAATGCCTGCACCAACGACGTGTGCCAAGACGGCAAGTGCCAGCATTTGCAGAAGAATGATGGATCTGCCTGCGCCGATGACGGCATCGCTTGCACCGCCGACATTTGCCAAGGCGGCAACTGCAATCACCCGCCCGCTGAAGGCTTAAAGTGCGACGACGACGGCAACCAATGCACCGACGACGTGTGCCAAGCGGGCAAATGCAAACACGTCAACGGCAGCGCGCCTTGCGACGACGGCGATACTTGTACGGAAAACGACACTTGCTCCGCCGGTAAGTGCTTAAAAGGCCCGATCAAAAACTGCAACGACGGCAATCCTTGCACCACCGACAGTTGCAAATCCAACATCGCGGGCGGCTGCGTTCACGACACCGGTTCGGCGAGCGGTGCATCTTGCGCTTCAACGGGTTCCAGTGAATGTCCGGTCGGCATTTGCTCCGGCGGGGCGTGCTTTGCCAAGGCCAATGTGACCTGCGAAACGAAGATAAAAAGCGACTTGTGCCAATCCGATCCGGTCGCTGGCGTGTGCACGGCCGCGGGCAAATGCGTGGTCACCAAGGCGCCGCCGCAGTATACCTGCCCGGGATGCAACGGCATTTGTCTCAAATGCTTCTTGCAGCTTTGCATTCCGTTCTAGGTCGGTCGCCTCGCTGACCGCCAACGCGGACCGCTGTCCGCGCCGCAACAAATAGTCCCTAATAAAACCGCAAGAAACGCCGCATAAATTGGCGCGGTGTCTGCACGCGTGCTACATTTTGAGCCATGTGCGTCAGGCCCCGTTCCAAAAGCATTCAAAGCCGACAAAATCTCGCGATCACGCGTAGTTGTCCCGCCATACGCGGGGGCTGTGCATGACGCAAAAGCCGCGCAACCGCAAGCGATCGCTGCTGCGACGTTGGGCCCAGAGTCTGTACCTGTTGCTGGTACAAACGTTCGTGGGCGCGTTGGCGTTGCTGCTTTTTGTTTATTTCGCCGCCAATTCGCCGTCGGCGCCGGGCAGATTGAGTCAGCTCCTCAGCAGCGTGCTGCCCGGCAAGGTGGAACTGGTTGCATTGCGTCTGGATTCGTCGCTCGGGCGCCTGCTTGTGCGCGGTGTGCGGGTGCTGGCGCCGACGGGCGAACTGGTGTTGGCGGCTGATGAAATCGACTTGCACCTGCAAGTTTGGCCGGTGCTGGATTCGCTCATCCGTCAGCGCCCTGAATTGCCATTGAGTTTTCCGCATATCGGCCTAAAAAAGCCGGTGATTCGCATCGAATTCGACAAGCGCGGGCGCCTGTTGCTCGCGCAAGCTTTTGGCGACCCGGATGAACCGCCTTCGACCAAGCCTGGCAAGGCACTGCGCCTCAATATCGTTGAGCTGGATGCACAAGATTTAGATTTTCTTCTGGAAGTGCCGGCGATCGGCCTGATTGCCAACCGCGCAAACCTCCACGCCGCGGCGCAAATCCAGACCCATGCGCTGGGCGTGCCGCCGACGGTTCGCTATCAGATCGCCCATTTGCATATCCCCGAACTGCAGACAAAAGTGGCGTCCATGCGCGATCTGCCGCCGATTCCCGCCGGTACGGCGTGGCTGCGCGGACTGGATGGCGATTTGCAAAGCTTGTCGCTGCGCGGCTTAGGCATGGCGTTGCCGATGGGCGGGCGTTGGTACGACCTGCAACTGCCGGATACTGTGCTGCAAGATGCGCGCATCGACGTGCGGTTGGCGCCCGAACTTGAAGTCGTTGCCAGCCAAGTGCATTTGGCGACATCGACCCAATCGACTTTCATGGGCCCGTTGCTCGGGTCGGCGTTTGATTGTGTGGCGACGATCGACGGCGGTTTTCGCCTCGACCCGCGGCACGGTTTTTCGGCCGACGGCGCGGTGCGCGCGCGCGGTAAACTTTCTGGTTTTCAAAGTGAATTGGTCACTGCCCAGTTGGAAGTCCACACCGGCGCGTTGGGTCAGGCGGCCGTGCAAGTCGACGCGCGCGATCTGCAGATCCACGCCTACCAAGGCCGCCTGTCGACGCCGATATTGCGCTATCGCTTGATGTCAGAAGACAAAAGCCACCACGTCGCCGCGCAGTTTCATTTGAATGATTTTGTCGCTGCTGGGGCGCTGCGTGCCGAAGCCGTTGGCATGCATGGGGTTGTCCCCGATGCCCTGCAAGGGCGCCTGTCCGGTGATTTGGGCGTGGCCGTGCGGACCGAACTTTTTCCGGGGCAAACGCCAGGCCTGGCGCTGGACGTCGCGATCGACAACAACCTGACCTTGGAGCGCGAAGGGCCGCTGGTACCACTTAGCAAGGAAATCCCGCATTTGCATCTGCAAGGCGGCGTGTTTTACGCCATGGGACCCAACCGCAACAACCAGATCGACTTGGCCGATCTGGTCGCGCACACAAGCGAACACGTCAGCGACCGCACGCCCGGCCGAGAATGGCTGCAAGCCAGCGGACACGTAGATTTAACGAACAAGACCATCGATTTGCACTTGGGCGCCAACCTGCCTCGCTTGGAACGGGCATTGGAACCGTTGGGCGTGTTGGACACCGGTGGCGCTTTGACGTTGGGCATGACCCACGTCCACGGCAGCCTGCTATCACCGGAAATCAAAGGCGAACTGCACGGCAGCAACCTGTATTACCAGCAGTACCGCGCCAACAGCGCCAAAATGAAGCTCGGATTGCGCAACGGCACCCTGTATCTGGACGATTTGGTCGCGGACAGCGACATCGGCAGCCTGTCGGCCAACATCGAGTTTGGGTTATTTGACCAAGATATCTCGCACATGCGCGCAACGCGGCGCTTGGCGCTGCACAAGTTGAACGCCAAACGCGTGGATTTGACCAAACTTTTGGCGCTGTACCATGTAGGCGCAATAAGTGGCCAAGCGACGATGCAAGACGGCGATGTCGAAATGAATTTGGGCGATCTGGCCAGCTTGCGCGTTCGCGGTGCGTTGGTATTGGACAACTTGCAGGCCTACGGCGAAAGTTTTCCGCATGTGGAAACGGCGATCCAAATGCACGGCACCCATGTCAATCTCTCAAATTTGCTGGTGAAGTTGGAAACCGGTGACGCGATCAAAGGCCAATTCGATTACGACGTGCCGCGCCACCACTACGTGGCCGAATTGGACGTGCCGATGACCGAACTGCTCAATTGGCACGCGCTGCGGGTGTTGAAACAGCCGATCAATGGCGCGCTGGGCGGAACGGTCAAGGTCGATGGCGACAATTCGGCTTTGAGCATCGACGCCAATTTGCAAATGCGCCACATGGGTTACGACAAAATTGACATTGGCGATGCGCAGTTGCAGATTCACAAAACGCGGGACGGTCCGGCGATCCTGACAAGTTGTGAATTTTTTCCCAAATTTGCCCTTGAAACGGGGTCGCAGATCGTTTTTGCCAAGTTGCTGCCGCTTATCACAACGCTGCGCATCAAAACGCTGGGTCCGATTGATCCCTATGAAGTCATGGGTATGGAAAAGCCAGCCGGTTTGGGCATCAAATTGCAGTCGGAGGTCGAACTGGTCATCGATCAGCGGCCGGGCCAGCCGATCTACCGCGTGGAAGCGCACTTGCCGCCGGCGGGGCTGGAATTGGACTTGGGCAGTGGCCTGCGCCCCGTGCGCAACACGTCGCCCGCTGACATCGGTGTGTTGCCCGACGGCGTGACGATCAGCAGCGTGTATTTGGACGTGGAAAGTAAAGCGCTAGAATTGTGCGGTGAATTCAAATTTGCCGATTTTGCCAAAGACATCAAGGCCAATTTGCTGCTGTACATGTCGGGCACGCTGGATGTGCCGCGCGTGGGCGCATTGACGCAGACTTTTGCTGGGCTGGACCTGAAGCTGGATATCCTGAGCGATCCGCGGGTTGCGGGCGACGTGCGCGCGCAATGCCTGACGTCGGCGCGCATCGGCAAGGGCGCGCTGCGCGTGGAAGGCGCGCTTGACGCGCTGGCCGTGCAAGGCAGCGTGCGCACGCAAGCCGGTCACATGACGCTGCGGCGTTTTGGCCACGACATCGGCATCAGCGAAGGCGGCCACCTGCGCATTGCGTCAGACGGCAAAGGCAATATGACGATCAGCATTCCCCGCGAACACCAATTTGCCGGCACACTGGAAGACGGCCGCTTTGCCGCGTGGGGCCAAGCCAAGCTCATCCACGGCGCGGTAGAAACCGTCGATTTTGCGCTAACTGGTGAAGTTGTGCCGTATATTTGGCCCAAGAACATGAGCGTGCTTATCTCACCGGATTTGAAATTTAAGGGCACGCAATTGTCCGATCCGGTCGAACGCGAAATGACGTTGGAGGGCAAAGTCGAACTGTCTGAGGGCAACTACTACAAATCGTTTGATAATGTTTCATCGATCGTGAGCAATGTCCGCGATCGCGAGGCCGACAGCTTTTCCAAACCGATCACCGAAACCATGCCGTGGTTGAACGAAGTGCAGATGAATTTCCGGGTCTCCAGCAACGATTTTGGCGTCAGCAGCCGAATACCCTTGGGCAAACTCGATATCAATTCCAAGTTTGACCTGTGGGTTCGCGGCACGCTGCCTGGCCTGCGCATCCATGATCACTTGGAAGTGGTGCCCGGCGATAGCAAAATGATGTATTCTCTCAACCGTTTGGTGTTTGAATTTGAACGCGGCACCCTCGATTTTGACGGCGACATGCTCAAACCCGTCATGGATATCACGCTCAAAGCTGATATTGCGCTCAAACAAAACACCACCACGACGGGTGTCGCCAGTGCCAGTGCGCTGGGCCAGGATTTGGTGACTGATAGCGCCGTATTGGGCGATGTGGTCGTGGTTTACGTGCACGTCAGCGGTCGCTACGACCCGCAAAGCAAGGACCTGAATTTGGAACTGAGTTCAAACAAGGGCGATAAACCGGCCGATGTCATGTGCTTGATTCTGCGAAACCAACGCTGCAATGACACGGGCGGCGGCGCACCGACCATAACCACCGGCGCCCTGTTCAACGATGCGCTCGGCGGCGGAATTGCTGAAATCATTAAAGATTTTGTAAAACTGGGCCCCATCGACATCGACCCGACCGGCAGCGTCACGGCCAGCGCGACCAAACAATTGGGCAAACGCATTCTGCTTGGCGTCAAAGTGCAGACCGGCACGGCCTCGACAGCCAGCAAGTACGCTTCTACGTTTAACTTTCGCATCTCTGAGGCGTTGTCGGCCAGCGGCTTGTGGCGGCGAACGACCACCGCCGGCACCGCCGCCGCCAGCAACGACGTGCCTACAGACGTGTACGAGTTTAAGATTCGCTACACAAAACCTTTGGATTAACTAGCTTTGGACGATCGGCGACGCAAAATTCTGGGTCTGGTTGCGGCCGCGGTTGCGCTCGCGCTGGCGGGCTTGGCCCACGCGCAGGCGCCTGATCCGCCGAACACGCGCTCAGAAGGCGGCAAGTTGCCGGACAAACACGTGCATCCGCAAGCAAACGCGCACACAGGTAACGCTATCAGTACCGTGTCACTGCCCAACAACCCAACGATGACGACCAGTTCGGCACCGTTGCCGGTGGACGTGACTGCGGTCCAACTCAAAGCCATGACCGAAGGGCAAACCGCGGAGTTGCGCTGCGTCGGTAAAATCATTGATCAAGTGCGGCTACAAGGTTGTGTCGACAGCGCCTGCGCCGACCAGCAGATCTATGATCGCGCGGTTTCATTAACCGATTTGCTGCCCGGGCAGCACTTGGAGGCCGGTCAGCTGGGGCTGGCGCAGTTGCGCTTGACTCAACTGGGCTATTTTCGACAGGTAACGGCATCGTGTCTGCCCAATGTCCGCGGCAATGCCCACATTGAATTTGCGGTGATTGCCAATCAGTTGGTGCGTGGCATTGAAATTACCGGCAATTCTGAGATTTTTCAAAGTGAGTTGCGCAACAAGTTGCTGCTGCGTCCGGGTGACGTGCTCAACTCAGACGATCCTGCGGCGCTGAGTTTGCTCGAACGGCAACGCAACGCGATAGTAACCCTGTATCAACGCGAAGGTTTTGACAACGCCAATGTGACTGTGACTTCGGACGCATTGCGCCGCGGTGAAGTCGCTGTACACATCGCGATTGTCGAAGGGCCCAAACAGCGCGTAACCCAGACGCGCATCACGATCTTGCCGCAACCGCCGCCCAGTGACGCGGAAGAAGCCGCCGGTTTGGTCTGCCCAAACCTGACTGAAAGCGCGATCTTGCAAGCGAGCGAACTGGCAGCGGTCGACACCTACACCAAACGCCAAGAGACGATGGCGCGCAACAAAGTGCGCACGTATTTGCGCGGGCTTGGTTATGGATCTCCGGGTGTTACGGTCGGTTTTGACACGGCCGATCAGGCGATTCATATTGAGGTGCGCCAGGGCCGCTGCAACCTCGTGCGCGTGTTTGTGCGCGAAGAAGTCGGCGCGGAAGGCGCCGGTTATGCGCTGAGCGAGGAGCGCGCGCTGTATAGTGCCCTGCCGTTTGCCGAATCCGGCCTTTTTGAATTCGACGAAGCCGATCGCGGCCGCGAGGACTTGGCGGGCGTCTTTGAAAACCGCGGCTACTTGTTTGCCGATGTGCGCTTGGATTTTCGGGTTGTGCCGCGCGAACTGGGCGGTGAAGTCGAAAATGCCATTACCTATTATGTAACAACGGGTTATATCAGCCAAGTCCGTGGCATCTCATTTCCCGGCCATGAACGTTTTAGCAAAGATGCGCTGGCCGCGGTCTTGGGTTCCAAGGCGTACAGCTTTTTTGACGCTGGCGGATATGCACAAATCGATAAAATCTTAGCGGATTTGGATGTATTGCGCGCGTTTTACCGCAAAGCCGGTTTTTTCCAGTTTCGCTACGAATTGGCATTGCCCGAAGGCGTGACGGCCACCTCAGCCAACCACCGCACGCGCATCGACAACGACAGTGACACGATTTTTCGCTACCGTTTCGCCGACAAAGGCTTCCAAATTCGTCAACCCAAAGGCGAAGCCTTTATTTACATCGATATTCCGATTGGCGAGGGCTTGCGCACCCGGCTGCGCGAACTGCGCGTTGAAGGCGTGCAACAACTGCCGGCGCGCGACATCCACGACTTGCTCAAGCTGAGCAACGGCGACGTCATCAGTTATGACATGCTGGTCAAGGGCCTGACGGCCGTTGAGCAGCGCTATCGCAATGCTGGATTTTTTCGCATGGAAATCGCGGCCCATTGTTCCAGCCACAAACCCGACCGCGCGGATGCCGTTTGCACCGCGGAAAACCTGCTGGCCGAAGACGTCGATGTCCGCGTGGTGGTCAACGAAGGCGCACGCGTCGATATCGGAGAAGCCTTTGTCATCGGCAATTTTGACACCCAAAGCGACGTGATCTTGCGGGACTTACCAGCCAGCGGCCGCCCTTACAGCGCCGATGACGAGTTTGAAGCCAAGCGCCGACTGCGCAACCTCGGCTTGTTCAATCAGGTCACGTTTCAATACATCGGTGCCGATGAAAAACCGTCGCGCAAACAAATTGCCCTTGTCGTACAAGTGGTTGAAAACCGCGCGCGCTCAATCGAATACAGCCCGATCGGTCTGCAAACCATCAACAACTTGCGCACCGGCGAACGCACGATTCCCGCGTTGGTCGACAGCGTCGGCCACGGCACCAGCGCGGCCGACATGGCTTCCATCGGCGCCAGTCAGGGCGTCAAAATCAACTTGCCCAACTTGTTGCTGACCAGCGACGTCGCGTACATCGACAAGAATTTCCTGCACTCGGGCAAAAGTCTGCGCATTCCGCTCAAGATCGGCGTCACAGTCCCAGCCGAACCCGTTTGCGAAACGCCCGCCAAGGAACGCTGCGAAACCACACATTTCTACGATTTCATGCGCTTGGTCTCCTTCTTGCCGCAGTATGCCGATTCACGGTTGTTCGGCTCAGATTTCGCTTTGCGCGTGACTGGTTACGCAGTGCGCGATTACGCTTCGCAAGGCTACGACATCGACAAGGTCGGCGGTCTCTTTGAAATTTCAAGACGTTTTGGCCGTTTGTCCACATCCTTGGGTTTGGACGTCGGCAAAATTCGCACGCGGCTGTGGAACGAATACAAATCCGACGAAGCCTTCCAATTGGCCCCCGCCTACCAACTGGTCCCTTCCATAAGCTACGACAACACCGACAGTCCGCTCAATCCAACCACCGGCTTTTCGCTCAACGCGCGCTTCCCGCTCATCAACGCGTACCAAAAAAACGTCCTGACCGCGGCCTTGGAACACGGCAACTACTTATTGGTTGAAGGCACCGGCAAAGCGTTTGTCCCCGTCGGCTCCGGCTTGGTGTTCGCCACGCTCCTGCACGCCGGCAGCACCAAGTCACTTGGCGGCGACACCGCGGATTTGCCCAGCTTTGCGCGCTTTCGCTTGGGCGGCCACTACGGCCTGCGGGGCTACACCGACTTGGGCATCCGCCAATACGACGCGACTGGCGAGACGATTATCAGAACCTCCACGCAATCAGCCGGTTCAGTCGTCAGCCAGACGGTCGGCGATGGCAATGTGGTGCTCAACGGCTCGTTGGAAATGCGCTTTCCGCTGGCACGCGACTTGGGCGTTTGGGGCACGGTTTTTTGGGATTGGGGTGGCATTGCTGAAGACTGGAGCGTCATGCACAGCGTTTCCATTCGCCACGGCGTTGGCGTCGGCATCACGTGGCTGCTTTCAGGGCAAATTCCGATTCGGGCTGATTATGGCATTGCGATTGGCAATCGGTTCGCGAGTTACTCCACGACGGTCATCGTCGATGGTCAACCCGCCAGAGAGTATGATCAATTTGGCGTTTTGAATGTTGGAATCTTGTACTCTTTTTGACGCTCCGCTGAGGTTTTGCCCTAAGCGGTCCAGCTTTTGCCTCCGGCAGGGTTGCGCCTAGCGGCGCGGCTTTCAATTGCACAGGCTGGTTTTGCGCCTACCGGCGCGCGGCGATGAATACACCTTTATCTTTGACAGCTTTCCGCCAGTCGGCGGGTCAGAACCGCCTAGCGCGGCGGTTCCGACACCTCCGCGCGCTTTTGGTTTTAAGGTGTTAGGGTAGTTGTGGGACGGCGCGGCGTCTGTCTTTTCTCTTTCATGCCTCGCCACGCTCCGCTCGCGATGCATGATTCGTTCTACCTCTGCCGCCGCGCTTTTAGATTTTTTGACACGCAGCGGGCGCACGCGCCCGCCAGCTCGTGGACTTTTTGGGGCCCGTCCCAAATCCAAAACCCGCCAAAACTAATCCAAATAGCGCGCTAGCGCTGCCGCGCGCAGCGCCATCTAATCGACCTCGCTGGCATCACCGTGCTGCAAATTGCCCGCGGCAATTTGCGCGGCACGTAGATGCCGCTCGTGCGCAGCCCGCCGCGGCGGGCTGCGTCACGGACAGCGCGGCCCAGATCACAGAAAATAGAACAAAAGCGCTGGGTTCCCCAAGGGGCCAGCGCTTGGGCCCCTTGGGTCGCCGCAGGCGAAACCGATTGAATGAAAAGGATGTCTTGCTGCCGCGCGCCGGAGGCGCAAAATGTTCTCTTGCAAATGGAGCCGCGCCGCTAGGCGCAGCCCTACCGGAGGCAAGAGCTGGACCGCTTAGGGCAACACCCGCCGGAGGCTACTTGCAGTTGGGCGTGCAAACCTTGACACCGACAATCTCAGCACCGGTGGCGCTTTTGGCGGGTTCGCATTTGCTGCCGCCATCGGATTTGGCGCAATCGTCGTCCGTGCTGCAAGGCGGGGCGCAGGAGCCGACCTTGTCGCCGGCGCTGGCGGTCGTGCACTTGTAATCGCTGTGGCAGTGGCCGTCGAAGTTGCAGGGAATGCAGCTCTTCTTCTTGACGCAAGTCGGCACGATGGCGGATTTGGTGATGTCCTTGCGCAAGATGGCCTGGTGCTTCAGATCGCAAACGGTACCGTTGCCGCAATCGCTGTCGCTCGCGCACAAGCCCTCGCAATAGCCTTTGGTTGCGGTTTCTTCGCCGCAACTGCCGGACAAGCACTCATTTGGCGCGGGCGCGGCCGGGTCGCTGCTAATGGCGCAGCTCTCGCCGACTTTCTTGACCTGGGTGACTTTCTTGCTGGTCGGGTCGGTCGCCATTTTCACGCAGAGGTATTCGATCTTGGCCGGGGCCTTGTCCGGTCCGGTGACGATGGGCGAGGCGAGGCAGAATTCCAACGGATCTTTGCAGGTTTTGGTCGCCGAGCAATCGGCAAAGGAGTCACCCGGATTGACCGGACGGCAAATTGGGATCAAGGTGCGATCGCGGCTGTCGTTCAAGCCGTTGAACGTGTACCAAACCGAGCTGCAGAAGGCCGGGAAGTTTTGGACCTTGCCGCCGCCGACGTCGATGTCGATGCCTTTGCCGCAGTTCGCTTGGCTGTTGCACAAATTCAAGCAGTTGCCGATATTGAGTTGGTTGCCCGCTTGATCCTTGTAGGTCAAATAGCGCAAGCACATGCCCGACTTGCAGGTAGAGTCGCCAGAATCGGCGCCGCACTGGGCGCCAGCGGCGAGCAAGGCTTTGTCGTCGTTGATGCACATGCCGCCGTCGCCGATGACTTGGACGGTCTTGGAATTTTCAGCCGGCAGATCGACGCTGTATTTCCAAGCGCGGCAAATCTGGTTGTTTTTGCATTCCGAGTTCGACAAGCAATCGTTGGTCACGCCGGGTGCCGGTGTGCAGACGCCGGTGGAAGCTTCGCGGTCGTAGAATTTGTTGGTCGGGTCCACTTCGGGATAGTTGTTGATACCGCAGCGCATGTCCTTGGGGCAATCGACGTCTTTGCTGCAGGTGTTGCCGCAGACACCATTTTGGCACAAGGTCGCGTTTTCGCAGGTCTTAAGCACCACTGCGCTGTTGTACGGGAACGGATCGCATAACGCTCCGCCCTTGGCGCCGCCGACGTATTTGCGCAGGCAGCTGTTTTCCATCGCCGGCAACTTGACCTTGGTTTTGTCCAGCGGATCGGGATCGCCATTGGGATCTTTGACGCCGTTGTAGGTGGGATTGCAGAAGAAGTTGCTGTCGGTGCAGTCAGCGTCCAGGGCGCATTTCTTGGCTTTGCACAAACCAAACGTCGCGGTCACATTGCTGTAAAGCGTCTGGTCAAGGGCACAATGCTGCGACGAGCAATCAGCGTCGCCCTTGCAACTCGCGCCGCTGCCAGCGCATTTGCCCGCGGCGCAGGCGCCCTTGCTGGTGATGCAGTCGTCATCGACTTTGCAGAAGCCCAAGCACTGACCTTGGCAGAAATTATTGCCGCAAATCACGACCGGCGCATTGGGGTTGGAGCCGTTGTTGCAGGCTTCGCTCGCGCCCGCGCCGGGCTTGAATTCGCCGGCCTTGGCGCCGGGGCTTTTGAAGGCACCTTGGCAGTAGGTGCCGTACGTGCCGTAAACAAAGCCGAAGCCGCAGGTTTCATCGGCTGGGCATTCGCTATTGGCTTTGCAAGGTTTGAAGTTGGTGCCTGGCAGGCAGAGGGTGTAGGACTGGCCTTTTTGCACGTTGACGGCCGATTGCAGTTCGACGCAGCGGTACTTGGCGCCCGCGGGGCCGTCGACGGCGCCGCCGCAGTCAGCGCTGGTGCCCGGATCTTCGACGCCATCGGGGGTCTTGTCGCCAGTCACATTGTTGACTTCATCTTTGTTGACGCAGCCTTTGACGCTGCAGACGCCTTGCGAGAACAAGTTGCCATTGCAAACGCCCGATTCGCACTGGTTGTTCAGGCACGCCGTGTAAGCGTCGACTTCAATTTGCAATTTGGGGAACGGGCAGTCTTTGGACACGCCACAAGCTTCACCCAGTTTCTTCTTGGGCTGCTCCGGCGGTTTGTCGACGCATTTGTGGGTCGCGACGTCGCACTTTTTGGCGCCGCATTGGCCGCAACTGCTTTTGCACCCGGTCACAAAGCCGCAGCTGGCCTTTTTCGCCGCGCAGCAGGCCGCGTTTTCATCCAAGGCGGCGTCGGCACCGGGGGTTACGCCGTCCGCGGCGGCGCTGTCTGCGCCCGTGATTCCGTCGCCAGTCGCCAAATCCGCATTGGCGACACCGTCGCCTGTCGCGTCGCCGTTGCCTGTGGAAGTCGTGGAGCTAGAACTGCCACACGCGCTCAGCGCGAGAAGGCATAGGCTAAAGGCAGCGAAATGGCGTAGAAACTTCATGTTTATCTCCGAATCACGGTGGGGGGGGCATAGCGGTATTGCAGTCGTTGGCTTGGCGAAACTGGCTTGTTCAGCGTCCTAGCGATTTGCTGCACAAGCGCGTGGCTTTTCAGCAACTTTGCCATGCGCCAACAAATGGCAGCGGCAAAGACGCAAAAGTGTATCGGAAATCAGGCAAACTAGTCAAGATTGAATCGCGACAATTTCAGGATAGGCCGCCGAACAAATCGACATTGTCCAGCAGCCGCGGACGGCCGAAATGGGCGGCTACAATGGCGCGCGCCGGTTGTTCAATCCTTGCAATTGGTTGCAAAGATTCGGCGTGAACGACAGCCACGTAATCCACGCGGCCGCCAGCTTGGTCAATCGCTGTAGAAATCCGCTTTTGTAATTCGGCGGCGTCGCGCTGGCCGGCGGCGACCGCGCGTTGCGCGCCAAAGAGGGCCTGAGAGATCGCACGCGCGGCTTGCCGATCACTGGCGCTCAAGTAGGCATTGCGACTGGATAAGGCCAAACCATCGCTTTCGCGGACGATCGGCGCGGCGCAGATCTGCGTCGGATGGGCAAGGTCGAGGCACATGCGCTGAATCGCTTGCAACTGTTGGTAATCTTTGAGGCCAAACACCGCCGCGTCGGCCATGACCAAGTTGAGCAACTTCAACACGATGGTGGTCACGCCGCGAAAATGCCCCGGCCGACTGGCACCGCACAGCCCTTGGGTCAATTGCTCTACTTCTACATGGGTTTGAAAGCCTTGCGGATACATGGTGCGGGCATCCGGCGCAAAAACTAGGTCGACGCCGTGCGCGGCGCAAAGTTGACAATCCAGTTGTAACTGCCGTGGATAGGTGGAGAAATCCTCGGTCGGACCAAACTGCAATGGATTGACAAAAATCGACACGATCACGCGTTTAGCGCGCTGCCTGGCCAGATCAACCAGGGCCATGTGCCCCCGGTGCAGCGCGCCCATCGTTGGAACTAGGGCAATGGTTTCGGCGCCAAGGCGAATTTTCCTTGTGTATTGATGTAGTTCTGCGACAGTCTTTGCGACCGCAACATCAAACTGCTGCGCTAGATCGCGCGCCGTGACGGCGTAAACGGCGGAAGGCGCGTCTTTGTTGGCCATCTCAATGCGCCGTCCTGCGTTCGACAATCGCTGAAGGATCAGCGTAACAGTGCTCTGGTGCAGGGAAAACTCCCGATTGCACTTCAGTGCGGTAGGCGCCAAGGGCATCGACGACTTCTAGCCCCAACTGCGCAAACTGCTTCAGAAATTTTGGCTTAAATGCCGGATTGAGGCCCAATAGATCGTACAACACCAAAATTTGCCCGTCGCAGCCCGCGCCGGCGCCGATGCCGATCGTCGGAATTTGCAGCGTTTGCGTCAATTCCTCGGCCAATTCTGCCGGAATAGCTTCAAATACAATGGCATAGCAACCTGCTGCTTGTAGAGCCAACGCATCGTCGAGCAAGCGCTTGCGCGCGGCTGCACCACGCCCTTGTACGCGATGGCCACCCATGGCGTGCACCGATTGCGGCGTCAAACCGATATGCCCCATCACCGGAATGCCTGCACTTACTAAAGCTTGCACGATGGGCGCAAATTCCGCGCCTCCCTCCAACTTCACGGCGTGGGCGTGACCTTCAGCCAACATCCGCCCCGCCGACGCCAGCGCGACGTCGACATTGCGGTAGGACAAAAACGGCAAATCCGCAACCAAATGCCCGTACTGCAAGCCGCGAGCCACCGCCGCGCAATGGTAAACGATGTGATCGACTGTGACTGGGAGCGTCGTTTCTTGCCCTTGGATCACATTGCCGAGCGAATCGCCCACCAGCACGACCTCAATGCCCGCGCTGTCGACCAAACGCGCAAACGTGGCGTCATAACAGGTCACTGCGCTGATGCGCCGCTGCCGCGCTTTCATTTCACGCAAATGCTGCACGCGCACGCGCTGGCGTCCGCCTTCGGGCGCACCGTCGCTGATCGCGTACAACCCGCGCGAACGCGGTGCGGCGATCGCGACAGCTGCCGGCGCGGAAGAAATGCTTGAATTTGGAAGGGGTTTTGGGCCGGAATCCGGCAAAAGGACCGCAGTCCGTGGCGCGCGCTTCATCGGGTGGCCTCCTTGGGCGGCGTTGTGCCGCAAAGTGGTAGACCCCACACCTTCACTTTAAGAAGGCGGCTGAATTTGTCAAGCAAGCGCTGCCGGAGCCAGGGCGATCGCAAGAACGGTAACCATCTGACACTTTGAGAGATATTCTCAACTTTATCAGCCCTGGTTACGCCAACCGGTGATCTGCGGACATTGGGGCGCACGGTTTGGAACACAATCGCTGAATTATTAAAAGTATTTTCTGAAATTCACCCAGGTGGATCACGACCTCGCGACGGTGGGCGAACATCGCCGGGACGCGTGGGACTAAAGTCCCCCGCTACAAATCAAGATGTCCCTGCGGGACAGGCTATGGAAATTATTACAGCTTTCCCCAAATGGCATGGCTTGGACCGCAATACCCAGTTTGGCGGATTCTGAAGATTTTCTGGGCCGCGCTCGCGTCCTGTCCCGGAGGGACATCTCTAACTGTAGCGGTGGACTTCAGTCCAACGCGTTGCCGCGATTGAGGTTTTCTTCGATTATTGCCCGCGGCCTCAGCCTAACGCCCCGTGATCGTTCTTGCGATAGCCCTGCAGGCAACGGGCTCAGAGGCGGTCGCACCAAGCCGCGAAGCCAAAAACCCAAGCGCCAAGCGCAGCTGGGTGTAGGACACCTGCCCATCGAGCGCGGCGTGCAACGGCTGCAAAGGCCCCGCACCGAGCGCGCTGGCTTTGCATTCAATTTCAGCCAGCAGCGCGTCGCTCAGCCATGGTTCCAAGCTGGCTAGGCCGTTTTCCAACGCAAATTGCAACAACCAAACGCCCACGCCGGCGGGGGCACGGTCGAACTTGACGCAGACATCGCCCATTGAATCGCCGCGGGTGAACGCCGCAAAAGCCTGCTCGCGCGCGGCGTCGCGGGATTGAGCTCGCTCGGCCGGTGGGCGCTTGGGACTGCGGGCGGACACGACGAACGGCGGCACTTCGCACAATGGCAAGTTCAACAACTGCGCTTGTTCGCGGACGGCTTGCAGCAGATCGTCGCCATAACTTTGCAATTTTGCGGGGCCAAATCCTTTGACGCACAGCAAAACTTCCGCGTTGGCTGGGCGCAGCGTCACGAGGTCGGCCAAATGCGCATCGCTGACGATAAAGTAAGGCGGAATCCCCAGTTTCATCGCCATCGCCCGCCGAATGGGTTTGAGCGCTGTGAACAACTCGGCTTCTTTGGATGCCGGATCCAAACCGCCAAAGGCAGGACGCGGCAAAGGTGCTTGTTGTTCAGAGGGATAGGAATGAACAGAAGGGGATGACAACGACATGACAGACTCCAACAGGCCAAAAGCGGCGAGATGGAACGACTGCTTTGCAACCGTTGTGCCAACGGCGCACCCAAATAATTTTGCGGGTTTGGGCGCAATATCGCCGGCGCGTGCCAACGGTGAGACCGGTCTCGAGACCTCCGGTATTATTGCTTGGCAGTTACGGTGGCGGCGTCGGCCAAAACCACGGCCAAAGCACGGGCGGGCAATTCATCGGGCGAAGCAAATTTCTCCACAAAATCAGAGAGTGGCGCCATGGCTGCGCGCTGGCTTTCTACCGCCTTTTGCTGTTTCTTTTCCAAGCGATCGATTTGTTTGCGCTGATCTTTGTTCGGGCTGTCATCGCTCAAAAGCGTGCGCCGCAGCAATTGCACGGCTGCCGACGAGCGCAGCGCCGCGATCAAGCGTTCGATGATGCGTTTGCCATCGGAATCCAGACGTTCCACTGCAAGCTGGCGCAGACCGGCCAGCGATCCGACCCAAACGCGGCCCAACTGGCCGAACGTGTCGGTCACGCCAGTCGGCAAATCTTCCAGAGCAATCAGAGGATAGTCTGGATCAGGAAAGGATCTGGCGTAAACGCTGAAAATCAAAGCGTGATCTTTGCGGGCGTGCACCGACGCTGCGCGATCGCCAAACGGAAAAAACGAATCTGGAGCTATTTTCAGGCGGTTATCCACGTCTTGCCGCGCCGAAGCATCATACGGGCCGCCAGCCGCATTGCGCGAACGCGGCGTGCGGTGAAAAGTCGTTAAGAAATCACGGGCTTGATCGATGGCGACCACGACGTTGAGGGCGGGTGTGTTGGTATAGCCCGCGTGATACACGCCGACCAGTTCGTATTCACCCGTGACACAAGACACGGCAAGTACAGGAGAACCCGAATTGCCGATCGACAGCAGCGCGTCGACAACAAAATCGTCGTGATCCCAATCTTTGTCTTCATCGTGATCCAGCGCTGACACCACGCGCCCGGTGGCCGTGGCTTGCAGCACGCCGAGCGGAAAACCTGTCACAACAACGACATTTTGCGGCCGCAGCGCTTGGCTTTTGCCAATTTTCCACGGCATGACCCTGAGCGCTGCTTTGACCTTCACGACGGCCAAATCCAAGGACGGATCAACGGCCACGCGGGTCAACACCAGATCGTCTTTGGCATAGTCGTCGCGGTCGTTGTCGACGATTTTGCTCGTCATCGCCACGCGTTTGCAGCCGAACGGCACATCGCCAACCGCAAACCGTTCACTGGTAACCTGTGGATATTCAACGACATGATAGTTGGTCACCAGCGTTGTTTCGCCCGCGGTGCGCGTATCCAGACCAAAAGCAGTGCCGTGGGCAGTCACGCTTTGGCGGCGCTTTTCCACGCTGCCGTCTGAAGCGTAAGAAAGGCATTCATAAACCGCAGTTGTGCGCACGCAGTACGAAAATGATCCGCCAAGGGCGCGCTCGATATCGTGGGCTTTGGGGGCCAATGCGCTGATATCATCGGCGTAATCGCCGCGACACCACGGATGTTTGACTTCGAGATCCGGTTTGTCGCGGGGATCGGCTGCTGAAATGCGCGAAATGCCCAATACGCCAGCAACAATCAGGGGCAACAGCATCAACGCGCGAGCAACAGTTCGCTGCGGCCAGTCGTTGGCCTCATCCATAGTCGGCAAATTCTTGGGTTTGTATGGCAACCGCCGGTAAACCTCTGTGACACGCGTCGACTTCAGTATAACAACTACGCGGCCTGAATATTTCATTCCAAGCGAAATGGTTTGGCCTTGGTACAGCCGCTTTCGCGCAACACCAAGTCGATGACACGGCGAAAACTGCGCAAGGTCATGGTGCCGCCGACCAAATAATTGCCGACAATGAAGACCGGGCCTTCTTGCAAGTGCGCCGCCGTCGCCGTGCGCAGGTCACCTTGAATCGGTTGCGCGTGGGTGTGGTGCAACAGGGCTTGGTCAAACTGCTTGGTGTTCAATCCAATTTTTTCGGCATAGCCGTGCAGTGCCTCCAGAGTTGCAAAATTTTCAGCGTCCTGGTGTTCAAACAGTTGCGCCTGCATCCCCTTGAAACCGGGCGCGGCCGCTTGGGCCCATGCTTCACGCGCTGCTTCGGCCGCACGCAGGGCGTTGGGGTGGGCAGGATTTGGTAAATCGTGCCACACAATCATGACTTTATCGTCATAAGCATCGATCACATCGCGCAAAGTCGGTTCCATACCGGCGCAGAAAAAACTCTCGTAATCGCAAAATTCGTCGACGGCGACCACGCAGGCAGCACCACCGCCGATCGTCGGCCCGTCGAGTTGGCCACGGCCGACGTCAATTTTGTCAGGCGGCAAGGCGCCTTGGCCTCGACTGACGATGGCTTGGTACACTTGGGCGGCAGCGGTCCCAGCGGCGACAAGCGCCTGCGCTTTTGCCAATTCCTCTTTCACCACGCGCTCCAACGTCCCTTCCGGCATGGGATCTTGCAAACGCTTGCCGTTGACAAAATACGTCGGCGTCGCATCAAGGCCCACGGCATCGGCCAAATCAATGTCTGTTTCAACCGCCGTGTGATAGGTGCTTAATTCTATAGCCTTCATGACCGCAGCTTGGTCCAAGCCCAGATCAGCGGCCGCCGCGCCCAACCGTTCATCGCTCAAGTCTGGCGCGATTTCAAAAAGCTTGTCATGTGCCGCCCAAAATCCCGTCGTGCCTTTTTGCGTCGCAGCGGCACGCGCAAATTCAGCCGCCGCGGCGGCGCGCTGGTGAATGGCGACTGGACCTTCTTTCCAGACCAAGCGCACTTGGCCTTTGTAACTGGCGACAAGTTGCCGCAGGGCGGCGTCGGCCGACTTGCTCATCGGACATTGAAAATCGGCAAATTCTACAATTGTTACAAGGGCATCTTCGGGTCCAAGTTGCGGAGAATCGCCGATGGGGATGTGCCATACCAACGTCGGATCGTGCGGATCGACCTTTTTTTGCGCCGTGGCGGCCGCGGTTGCGGCAGCAACCGGCTGAAGTGCTGGCTTATTTTCCGCAAGTGGCGCCGCTTTCGCGCTGACGATCGGCGCCGCTGATACAGGCGCGGTTGGCTTGACAGGTTGCCGGTAGAACCACCACGCGATAAACGCAACCACAACCGCGATGCGCACGCTGCGGGCGACTGGGCTGCGGCCTTTGGCATTTGGCGCGGCTGCCTCGGGTACCGCGGCGACCGGTATTTGCGATGGCCGACGCGCGGCACGGCCCGCCTCCGTGACGATCGGCGCCGTCGTCACTTGCGGGGTAAGGCCCATTAAATCAACGGCATCCAAAGTATCGCTTGAAGTGCGCGCGGCCAGTTGTGCGCCCTGCAACACCTTTGCCAATTCCGCTGTTGCTTCGCCAGCTTCCGTGTAACGCGCAGATACGTCGCGCACGACGCACCGGCCAAACCAAGCATCAAAACCGGCGGGAATCAAGGCTGCAAGTCCCTGTTGTCCTGCACGTTCTGACGCCAGATCCAGTGAACCCATCACCACTTCGCGCAAAACGCTCATCGGTGAAACTTCGGGCACTTGGGCGCTGGTCCAATAGTGCGCGCCGGTCAAAAGCCGATACGCAATCAGACCCAACGCCCACACGTCGGCGGCGGGCAAAATCGCTGCGCCGGCCTGGGTTTGCTCAGGCGCCATCCACCAGGGCGTACCGACAGGCGCCGTTGTGGCCGCTGATTGCTGCATCAGGCGCGCGATGCCAAAATCCAACACTTTGACGGTAAACGGGACGCCGGCGCGCTTTGGATTTTCTATAAAGATATTCTCAGGCTTCAGATCGCGGTGCACGATGCCCGCGGCGTGGGCGGCCGCCAGCGCGTGGCCCAATTCCCCCATCAACACGCTGACTTCCCTGGGTGGCAGGCGGTTGCGCCGCTTCAACAAGGAGGCCAGATCTTCGCCCTCCAGCAATTCCATACAGATCTAAGGCATCGCAGTCGGTTCATCGATGCCGGCGGCGATCACCTGCACCACGTGGTCGCTGCGAATCTTGCTGCCGACGCGGGCTTCCTGCTCAAAACGCCGTCTGGCCACGTCGTCGTGTACCAGCTGAGGATGCATGACTTTTATCGCGCGCAGGCTCGACGTGCTCAATTGTTCTGCCACGTACACGGCACCCATGCCGCCTTGGGCCAGGGCGCGCACGATGCGGAAATCTGTGGCAAAAATGCTGTTTGGTTCTAGGCTTGCCGCTTGCATCGGAAAAATGGCTCCAGTGGCAAAAATGGCTGGAAGACGGGTGGACAAAGTACAAGCGATCGCTGCGATCGGCAATGGGCTACAGGCCAAAACCATCCAAAATCGCGCTGGCTTTGGGCATTTGACCCAATTGGTAAAACAGGCCGTCGGGTCCATCGACATCAAAAACGCTGGCGACAAAGGGCGCGCCGACGGCGATTCGGCCTGTGTAACCAGCCGGTTCCGCCAGTGCCTGCGCACCGCCGCGGGTGACGGCGCGCAGGGCTTCGGGCGGTGTCAAGCGCCCGCCCAACACCGCCATTTGCATAGCTAACAGCAAGTTGCAGGTCATGGCCGATCCGGGATTGCAATCGGTGGCGACGGCAAGCAATGCGCCGGCATCGACCAGCGCCCGCATTTTTGCATACGGTTCACGCAGATACAGCGAAGTCAGCGGCAGACACACGGCCACCGTTTTGGACTTGGCCAACTGACCGATCGCCGTTTCACTTGTTTGCAACAGATGTTCTACGCTGAGCGCGTGATTTTTCAGCGCCCACGCCACGCCGCCCAAATCTGCAAATTCGTCGACATGCGCTTTGAGCGGCAAATGCAGACGTTTGGCACAATCGGCAAGCATTTGACCATGTTGCACACTGAAATAGTTCTTCTCGATGAAGCAATCGACAAAGTGACACAAGCCGGTTCGAGCCAACGCGGGCAGCAGTTCTTGGACGACGTACTGCACATAACCGTCTGTATTGCCTTTGAATTCTGGTGGCACCGCGTGCAGCGGCATGGCGGTGGCCAGCAGGCGCAAGCGGCCGCCAAAGCGCTGGCCCAGCAGCTCGATCGCCTGCAACATCTTGATTTCTGTTGGTGTATCCAAGCCGTAGCCGGTTTTGATTTCCACCACGCGTGCGCCCCATTGGGCCATTTCATCCAACCGGACAGTCGCCGAGTCGACCAATGCCGGCAGCGACGCGGCCCGCGTTTGCGCGACTGTGTAGGCGATGCCGCCGCCGGAAGCTGCGATTTCTGTGTAGGTTTCTCCGGCCATGCGCCGCGAAAATTCGGCCGAGCGATCGCCTGCAAAAACGGCGTGGGTGTGACAGTCCACCAAGCCCGGCAACAGCATTTTGCCCTGCAAATCGATGGTTGAATCGTGGGCCGGCACGTCGCGGCTGTCGTGCGGGCCTAACCAAGTCGTGGTCCAGCCGCCGGTGAGGCTGTGTTTTATCACGATATCATGGTCTTGCAGCGCACCGAGTTCAGCCCAACTGCGCAACGGCCCGCGGTCGGGCCCTTGCGCGGTCACGAGCCAGTGCGCGCCCGTGAGGCGCAGCGCGCGCCGCCGCACGGGTCCGGTCATGCGCGTGTCGAGTTGCTGGCTGTCCGCCGTTGCCACATTTGTCATCTAATTGCGCGCCTGTACCTGCATTTGCAATCCGTGCTTGGGCCGCAGCGTCACCACTGGCTCCAATTCCACCGGATGCCCCACAACCAACTGCCATTGCACGCGTTGCAGCAAAACCGCCAGAATCAGGATCGCTTCCATCGTCGCAAAATGATCGCCGATGCATTTGCGCGCACCGGTCGAAAACGGAAAGTACATGTACTTATGCGGCAATTTGCTTTCGGTTTTTTGATCGTCATGCAGCCAGCGCAGGGGATCAAAAACTTCAGGCCGATCCCAAAAATCTGGGTGACGGTGCACGGTGTACTGGCTCAAAAATACGTAAGCACCTTTGGGAATTGGCGTTTGATCGATCACGTCGTCCTGCACCACAGAGCGCGCCAGCACCCACACTGGCGGAAACAGGCGCATCGATTCCTTCAACACCGCACTAACATAGGGCAAATGCTGTAGATCCTGCACCGTGGGCGCGCGGCCTTGCAGCGCATCGTCGACTTCTTGGCGCGCGCGATCGGCCATTTCCGGATGCAGCGTCAGCTGATGACAGGTCCAACCCAGTGCATTTGCAGTTGTTTCATGCCCGGCCAGAAAAATCGTCATCACTTCATCGCGCAGTTGCAAATCGGTCATGCTTTCACCGGTCTGCTCGTCTTTGGCCATCAGCATCGACAGCAAGTCGCCGTGATCCTTCTCATCTTGCCGGCGCTGCGCGATCATACCCAGCACAATCCGATCCAAAGTGGCCTTGGCTTTGACAAAGCGGCGGTTGCGCGGCGTCGGCACGAAATCGGGTGCGCGAAAAAGCATCGTAATATCATCGACGTTTTGCTTGAGCAGTTCATGCAGCGCCGGCGCAATTTCACCCGCATCCGCGCTGACATCGGTCGACATGAGCGTTTCACTGACGATGCGCAACGTGACCTTCATCATTTCTGTTGCAAAATCAATCGGTTGCTTTTGGTCGATGCGCGCTTGCCAACTGTCGCACATATCCTGCGTCGCCTTGACCATCAAAAGCGCAAACGCTTCCACACGTTGACGCCTAAACGCCGGTTGGGCAATCCGCCGTTGCCGTTGCCAAAACTCACCGCTGCTGGTCACCAAGCCGTTGCCGAGCAAGCGGCGCAGCGCGTTGTAACCTTTGGTTTCTTTCTCATAATTGCGCAAGTTATCCACAAGCACGTGCTGGGCGTGATCGGGATGCCCCAAAAAGAACAACTGCTGCGGCCCGACGTGCATGTGGACCAAGTCACCGCATTCGCGGTGGATTTTTGTGAAAAAGCCCAGAAAATCGCGGCGCATTTCCAGCAAAGGCCCGATGATCGGCGCCCCGCGGTAACTGCGCATTTGCCGGTTGATCGTTTGCGTCTGCGGTTTGTTGTGCATCCTTTAGCCTTCCATCATCGGCACTTGCACGCCATGCTCGCGCGCGCACGCTAGAGCATCCGCGTACCCCGCGTCCACATGGCGCAAAACGCCCATCGTCGGGTCCGACGTCAGCACGCGCTCAATGCGCGCGGCCGCCTCCGGCGTGCCGTCAGCGACGATAACCACGCCTGCATGTTGCGAATAACCCATGCCGACGCCGCCGCCGTGGTGCACGCTGACCCAGCTGGCGCCGTTGACCGCGTTGATCATGGCGTTTAGGAAAACCCAATCGCTGACCGCGTCCGAACCATCCAACATGCTTTCCGTTTCGCGGTTGGGCGAGGCCACGCTGCCGCAGTCCAAATGATCGCGCCCGATGACAATCGGCGCTTTGACTTGGCCCGACGCCACCAAATCGTTGAATAATTTTCCGGCCTTGGCACGCTCGCCCAGCCCCAGCCAGCAAATGCGCGCGGGCAAGCCTTGAAAAGCGATGCGCGGCGCCCCTTCGCGCAACCACTGCTGCACACCTAGGTTATCAGGAAACAATTTCAGCATCTCGCGATCTGTTACCGCGATATCTTCCGGATCGCCGGACAACGCCACCCAGCGGAAAGGCCCCTCGCCCTTGCAAAAACGCGGGCGGATGTACGCAGGCACAAAGCCTGGAAATGAAAAGGCAATTTGCTGTCCCAGCCCCCCATGCACGGCTTCGGCGCGCAAATTGTTGCCGTAATCAAAAACGTGCACGCCTTCTTGCTTGTACTCCGCCATGCGCGACACGTGTTCGGCAATATCGCGGCGCACCAGCGCAAGCCACTGTTCCGCATCCGTTTTGCGCAGCTGCACCGCTTGCTCCAGCGTATAACCCGTGACGTGATAACCGATCAGCGGGTCGTGCGCCGAAGTCTGATCCGTCAGCAAATCCGGCATTAAATTGCGCTCTTCCAGCCGGCGCAGCAAATCCAGCGCCGTACAATGCACCGCCACCGACTTGCCCTCGCCGGCCTTGGCAAACGCCAGCGCGCGATCGATGCCCGCATCGATATCCTTTGCAAATTCGTCCAGATATTTCGTATCGAGCCGCCGCGCAATCCGCGTCGCGTCGACTTCCGCGCACAAAATCGCGCCACCCGCCAACGCCGCCGCCAGCGGTTGCGCGCCGCCCATGCCGCCCAGCCCGGCGGTCACAATCAGCTTACCGAGCAATGGCTTATGCGGATCAAACGCAGGTTCTTCGCCATAATGTTGACGACCCGCTTGGGCAAAAGTTTCATAAGTGCCCTGCACAATGCCCTGCGTGCCGATGTAAATCCACGAACCAGCCGTCATTTGGCCAAACATCATCAGGCCTTTGGCCTCAAGTTCGCGAAAATGCCCCCAGGTCGCCCATTTGGGCACCAAATTGGAATTGGCGATCAGCACCCGCGGCGCGTCTTTGTGCGATCGAATCACGCCAACCGGCTTACCCGATTGAATCAACAGCGTTTCATCGTCGTGCAACTCGCGCAGCGCTTTGACAATGGCGTGAAAAGACGGCCAATCGCGCGCGGCTTTGCCGATGCCGCCGTACACGACAAGTTCCTGCCAATGCTCAGCAATTTCCGGATCGAGGTTGTTGTGCAGCATCCGCAGCGCAGCTTCTTGCACCCAGCCTTTGCAACTGAGCACGCTGCCGTGCGGGGTTTTCAGCGGTTCGGTGGGCGCTGGCATCACGTTTTTGCTCATTTATTCGCCGGTTTTCGCATTTGATTCGAGGGTTTACTTTTGGTTCGGCTGGGAGAGGAGATTCCACCCTATTGTCGTTCGTTCCCATGTGGTTCGGCGTGCGAACAAGATTGCCCATATTGTCGTTCGTTCCCATGTGGTTCGGCGTGGGAACAAGATTCCCCCGCTACCGGTCAAGAAGTCCCTTCGGGACTGGCTAAGGCGACCGAACGCCATTTATCGCTCATTTACATCTGATCCGGCGTGCGAACAAGATTGCCCATATTGTCGTTCGTTCCCATGTGGTTCGGCGTGGGAACAAGATTCCCCCGCTACCGGTCAAGAAGTCCCTTCGGGACTGGCTGCGGTGATAATTCCAGATCATGAATAAGTTCCGAGCGTTCGTGGTGATCGCGCTGTCGACGAATGTAGCCCTCAATTCGTTCTAAATCCCAGCGACTTACGGCAAATGCGCCGTAACCTTCCTGCCATGCGAAGTCGGTCAAACCGTTGATGCGAGCGACGCGAACGCTGGCACCTTTGAGGTGGCGGGCGAAGTCGGCGATGCTGTGCGTCGCGGCAAATTCTGTCAAAATATGGACATGATCGGCCGTCCCGCCAACGACAACCCGCTGGCTG
Organism: Klebsiella pneumoniae; assembly: GCA_945889325.1. Taxonomy (GTDB): domain Bacteria; phylum Myxococcota_A; class UBA9042; order UBA9042; family UBA9042; genus CAMDBH01. The sequence continues at coordinate 4,044 of CAMDBH010000028.1, read as the reverse complement.
CCCAATTTTCGGGCTTTTTCGGCCAGCGCTGGCCAGAGCCACATCTGCACCTCATTGTTCAGCATTGGCACGCGCAACGAGGTCGCCCAAACCAAATGCACATGCAGGCAATTGAAGACTTTTGACATTTAGCCGCTGCGTCAGTCCCGAAGGGACTTCTTGACTGGTAGCGGGGCGATCTTGTCGCCACGCGAAGTTGAAATAGGCTAGAAAATAGGCAAAATTTCTGGATTGTCGCCACGCGAAGTTGAAATGGGCTAGAAAATAGGCAAAATTTCTGGATTGTCGCCACGCGAAGTTGAAATAGGCTAGAAAATGGGCAAAATTTCTGGATTGTCGCCACGCGGCTCAGAAATGGGGTCGAATATCAGGCTCTTTGGTCGGGGAGACAGGATTTGAACCTGCGACATCCTGCTCCCAAAGCAGGCGCGCTACCAGACTGCGCTACTCCCCGCGCGGGCGGGAGTATGCGCGTTGCGTCTGGTGGGCGTCAAGCAGGATCGTCAACAGGCCTTCAGAAGGCAGGGGTGAGCCCGCGGATGGCGGGCGAGGGGGCGGCGAGCTCCCTAAGAAACAACACGCAAGCTGCCAAATTTCAGAACGAAGTTCTGGAATTAAGGCCAACAAAGCAGGCGCGCTACCAGACTGCGCTACTCCCCGCGCGGGCGGGAGTATGCGCGCCCCGTGCAGGTGGCGTCAAGGCAAGGTTGGGCCGGGTGGTGCCAATCTAGCGCGCGGGACACGGTCTGACTTTGGGCCACGTTCCAACGGTACTCAGGTATAAGCTGGACGCAATCCCACAAACATCGGAAAATGTTTAACATTCTGGGTCAACAGTTCCGCGTTCAGCGCGCGCGCGGTCGCGGCCACCAGATAGTCCGCCAGATCCACGCCAGAGTGGGATTTGTGGTACCTGTGCGCCATTTCACCTGCAATATCGGCCACTTCAACGGTGACATCTAGCCAGGCCAGCGCGTCGAGCAATCGATGGGTCGCTTCTTCTTCGCCGCGGCGCAGGCCCGCCAAAATTTCGGTCCTCACCACAGTTGAAGCGCACAGCCGATCGCCGGCAAGCACCCGTCTTTGCAACAGTTGTGTTGCCCGGATGTCACCGCGGAGGTGGTCGATCAGCACCGAAGTATCGAGCAAAACCGTCATCGCTGGTTCAAGCGCTCCGCCAGTCTGCCAGGGCGCTGGCGTTCAACCAAGTCCGCGCCCGTTTCCTCGCGTTGCCAACTGCCTGCCGTGCTCTGCAGAACCTCAAGCAAATTCGGGGCACTGGGACTCAAATAAGCCAAGTCGATCGCGTCCCGTACCAATTGCGATTGCGTGGTGCCGCGCGCTTTGGCCAAGCGTTGCAGTTCGGCGGTTTCGACATCAGTTAGGTAAATTTGGGTGCGCTGCATGATGTACGTATACATCATCTGCGGGTCAGCTGTCAAATCCCGCCCCAGCAACCGCCGGCCAAACCGCCCCCAGCCGCCGCCAAACACGCGGCGACCGGGGGGTTGGCTTACATCAATCGCAAAGAATGCGGATGTTGTCGATCGCCGCGCCAAAGCCATTGTTCAGATTGGTGTCCTTGCACCAGAACGACACGTAGAAAGTTTGCAACGAGTTCAACTTAGCGCCAGGAATCTGGTAGGTAAACTCCGTCCACTTGCCATTGCCTTTGTTGTTCGGCGTCATCGACAGCAACGGCACCCCGCCAAACTGCACGTCGAACTGGTCCTTGTCGCCAATCTCATTCTTGTCTGGCGAATACCTGTACCAGAACTTCAACTTGGACGGCGAGTTGGACACTTTTAGCCCCTTGTACGCCCCCTGTTGGCCAACGTTGTTGTTGAAACAGTATGAGCTTGTGCCCGTGGCATCGTTGCCGTTGCCCCAAGACAGACCGCCGGTGCTGAAGTACGCGCCGTGTTCATTGATGTCCCAGCCCCAGTTGAAGGTCCAGCCGGGGTAGTTGCAGTGCGGCGGACTGTAGGCGTAGTCGCAGAACATGTCGGACGGGCAGTTGCCGTAGTTCATGTTGGCGCCATACGGACCACAGTAGTCGCCGGTACCTGGGGTAGATTTTTGGTAAAAGCCCATTCCGCCCGGATTTTCCCAATCGATAATAACCGGCTGGCAGTAGCAAACACCGGCCTTGCACTTGCCGGAGCATTGCACGCCGCAACCGCCGCAGTTGTTCACGTCGTCATTGCCCGTCAAGATTTCGCAGCCGTTTTTCTGCTTGTTGCCATCGCAATCCTCGTAGCCCGCGGTGCACGCGCCGTTGCAGACACCGCCAGCGCATTTCTGGGCGATATGATTTGTCGAGCAAACCGTGCCGGTGCAACCGCAGTTGAGCACGTCAGCGCCGGCGTTCTTGCCCAAGCACGCAGCACCGCTGTAGCCGTTGCCCGTGCCGGGATTGCCGTAAGTGCCGTTGGTGATTTCCAATTTGTAGCCCGCGCACAGCGGTGCACCGGCCGGTTTGTAAACCTTGATATAATACCACGCAGAGTCATCCTGACACTTGGTGTATTCGTAACCGGTCGGGAAGCAGACATCGCCGCCCTTAAAGCCTTTGCAGTACGGACCGTTCAAGTTCGGGTCGACAAACCAGCCGGGTGAATTCTGGTCATAGAACAGCGGATTGCTGCTGCACGGGCATTGACCGAATTCGCTGTAGACCTTGCCCGCGTCGGAGTTACCGACCCCCTTGAAGTTGGTAAACCAGTTGAAATCGGTCTGGTTGCAACAGAAGTTGTTGGCAATCTTGCCGTCTTCATTGGCGTTGGGGCACTTGGGTCCCTTGGAAATGTCAAACGCCAAACCACCCGGTGTGGCCGTGAACTGCACGCGCACGTTGTACTTATCGCACACGCCTTGACCGCTGTCCGCCAAGTCAACGGCGTAGAACTTGAACCAATCGACGTCATCGGTCGGCAGCAGCGTCGGCTTCACCACTTTGCCGGTTGCATAGTATTTCTCCAAACCGTTGTCGTACGCCGTTGTGGTGATCACAGTGGCCGTTAAGCAAGTGTCGTTGGGCTCATTGAAGTCCACGCCATTGCATTCGCAGCCGTCGCCGTAGCTGGCGTTCAGGTCGTAATACTGGTCCGAACACGCCAGAATCACACACTTAGCTGCGACGCAGCCGACCGTGGCATTGGGCGGAATGACGCAACCGGTGTTGGCGTTTTCATCGATGATGCCATTGCAGTTGTCGTCCAAATTGTTGCACAACTCGCCCGCACCCGGGAAGACCGTGGCGTTGGCGTCGTTGCAGTCACCGCCGCCACCGGTGCAAACCTTGGGTTTGCCGACGGTGACTTTGTTGATATCGCAATATTTGTCCGTGCAAACGCCAGCTACCGGCGTGCAGTCACCGTTGCATTTCTCATCAATGGCGCCATCGCAGTTGTTGTCTTTGTCGTCGCAAACTTCAACACCGCCCGGCTTGCAAGTCGGGCATGCGTCGTTGCAATCGCAGTTGACACCGGGGCAACCGCCCAATTTCGCTGTGAATAAGTCAGTCGCGCCGCACAGAATTTGCGATGAATTGGTGCCATAGCCATCCTGATCGCCGTCGTAATACCAAACCGTACCGCCGGTTGCGCCAGCTTCATCGATGAGGCCATTGCAGTTGTCGTCGATCAAGTTGCATTTCTCCGCCGCCAACGGGTTGATCAAGTTGCTGTTGTCGTTGCAGTCGCCGCCGCCGCTCAAGCAAACTTTGGGCGTGCCGATGGTGACTTTGGGCGTGCCGTCGATGTTCTTGGTGGCGCAGTAACCGTCCAAATCGACGTTGCACGCTTCGTCAATGACGCCGTTGCAGTTGTTGTCCTGATTGTCGCACATTTCGGCCGCGCCGGGGTTGATGGTCTTGGTGCCGTCATCGCAGTCATCGCCCTTGCCGCCGACCACTGTCGTTTTGGGGCAGGCCAGCGCTTTGTTGGTCACAACGCGGTTCTTGTCGCAGTACCCGTCGCCGTCTTGATCACAGCCTTCATCGATCACGCCGTTGCAGTTGTTGTCCAAACCGTCGCAGGGTTC
>CAMDBH010000027.1 GCA_945889325.1 Klebsiella pneumoniae | reverse complement strand
TTCACAGCCCGCTGAGCGGGGTCAGGTATTAGCAGTTTCTGCATGGGTGCCGCGTAAGATATTGATATTACGGGAGCCAAGAATTTGGATCCGAGCCCACTTTTGGTCGATTGGCAGAAATTGCCAATACCAGACCCCATTCGAGAGCGTGTGAAAAGGTTTTTTCACACGCTCTCACTTGCATTTGGGAAATTGCACTTCGTCGATCATGCGCTCGACGTAGCCGGGCAACACCAATGAAAACAATGCATCAATCGAGATCGGCTTGAAATCGGCACCTGCGTAAGGTGCGGGCGCCATCCCGTTGCCGTAGTCGCCGGAGAGCCAGCACGATTGGCCTGATTTCTCAGCGGTATCACAGTCTTCTTCACTGATGACCAAGCACGGGCCCATGTCGTTGAGGACAAAGAACGGCGATTGCGAGCCTACGACCGCGGCAATGGCGGTGCGCGACGCCCAATGGGTCGGCAGTCTGTGATCGTATTTGAACTGAATACGTTGATACCGCAGGGAAACATCTTTGAGATTCGCCGCCGGTTCGCGGGTCAGCCACCAATCGTTGATGTCGCAGCCTAGGCCCGTTTGGCTGATCGGCCACGCGCCGGGGGCGCAGATGATGCTGGCCGGTTTGCCGTCCTTGGCAGCCGGGTACATCGCCGAATGCGGGCCTTTGGCGGTGAAACGACACGCGGAATCCGTTGCGCCAGGGCCATCGCCAGGGCCGATTTTCTTGGCATCGTCTTGGGGGGCCTGGCTGATCGCGCAGCGATCGGTGGGCCCTTCGACGTCGATCAAGTAATTGACGCCGACTAAACTACTAGAACCGTAGACCTTTAGTGCCCTCGCGACCGAGATAAGGCCGGTGCCGATGGTCAAATAGCCCGTTTTCTTGGCGTCGACATTTTCCTTGGCGCTGTAGAGGTGCATGATCTCTTTGACGACCGCCACATGCCACTCTTCACTTTTTTTGCTGATAAGGTCGTTGTCGCCCGTCGACTTGAAAGCGCCCGATCCCGTTCCCGGCAAATTAAAAATCACCAAAATGACCCCGGATTTGGCAGCGAGCGCTTTGGCCGGACCTTCAAAGCCCGGAAACGCATCGCTGTCGTAGTCGCCAACGACAACGAACATCGGGCATTTGGCACTCTTGGTGCACGTCAACGGCTGCACGACGCTGCCGCTGATTTTGGCATCGTTGATCTCGCCGCCCGCGGTGACTTTGATCGCTTGGGTAAACGGCAAAGACTGCACTGGGGCCAACACCTCACCAGTGTCAACCGGCGCCTTGGTGTCAGGGGCCACAGCGACGTCAGATGGCGCGCTAGCATCCTTCGCCGAGGTGGATGTGACCGCTGGGCCGCCACATGCGAGGCAAAGCCCTAAACTTAAACACGATAACCAATTTTTGCTGCGCCGCATCCATAACCTCCTGAGCTTCATTGTACCGCGGCCGGCGGTCGGGGCAAGTGCTGCAAAGCGGTGCGTTGGCTCGTTATGCGGTCATTTTCGCATTTTGACAAATAATTTCTGGCATTTGTCCATCTCTCTGCGCCAGCGCGTGCAATCTCGATCTGGCGCGGCGATCGCGGCTTGGGGGCGCTCAAACTGCGTTTTGTCGGCAACACGCAAACAGGCATCCACGCGCTGAAATCGCCAGATCGGTGTAGTCAGGCCGTGTTGGGGCCAAGCGGTCGGCATAATCGGGCCAACAACGCGCAAACTTTGCGCGATTGCCGCGGCGTCGTGGTTGACAGCAGCGCCTGCGCCTTCGTATTCTCGCCAGTGGGTGAAAATGGGATGCGGCGGGATGCCGCGGATCAATGCAACCTCATTTCGCAGCGCGGGCCTTATCCACGCAAAGCGCGATTTCGGCCAATTTTTTCTATTTTTCCGACGGCAGGTCATGCGTTTTCGCGGCGAACACAACCAAAAAGTCGATGAAAAATGCCGCTTGAGCATTCCGGCGGGCTTTCGCCAATTGCTTGACGCGGCAAATGTGCCGCGGTTGGTCGTGGCAAAATCGACGACAAACCCTTGCCTACAGGTTTTTCCGCTGAGCGAATGGGAAAAATACGAAGACAAAGTCACGGCCTTGCCGAAAAATAACAAAGATGCCCAATGGTTGATGCACTTTCAAATCGCTTCGAGTCAGCAAGTTGAGCCCGACAGCCACGGCCGCATCGTTTTGGCGCCAGCGTTGCGCAAGTTCGCCGGCATCGACGGATCGAGCGAAGTTGTTGTTATGGGTCAAGTTTTCTATTTCGAAATCTGGGCGCGACAATACTGCGCTGCAGAAAATCAGGCGTTTGAGGCGCCCGACGAGGCCCGCTTAGAGAGGCTTGCCGGAATGAATGTGTAGCTAGATCAAGTACCTGGTGCCCGTGCGGCGCTGGGTCAGCCGACGCGTGCAAGTTGTGCGCTGTTGCAAAGGGCTCTTTGACAACCTTGCCTACGGAATTTGAAGGTTTTGAGCACGTTAGCGTGCTTTTGGCCGAACTATCTGCCGCGGTTGCAGCAGCCCCAGCGGTCGAGCGTGGCGACGCGCTCGTGATCGATTGCACGCTGGGCGGTGGCGGCCACGCTGGAGCGATTTTGCAAACATTGCCTAATGTTCGCGTCATTGGCCTAGATCGCGATCCGAGCGCGCTCGACGCCGCAACCAAGCGGCTTGGCCCCTTCGCGGCCAGATTTTCCTCGCGTCACGCGAGTTTTGGCCAGCTCAACGCACTGGCTGCGGCTGAAAACTGGCCGCCTCTGGCGGCCGTGATCGCCGATCTCGGCGTGTCGTCGCCTCAGTTTGACACGCCGGAGAGGGGTTTCTCTTTTCGCTTCGACGGACCTCTGGACATGCGGATGGATCCGACCCACGGCCAGACGCTCGCGGAAAAGTTGGCCAACGTGTCGCTCGAGGATTTGGCCGATGTGCTTTACGAGTACGGCGATATTCGGCACTCGATCGGCACTGCGCGAATTGTTCTGCAATCTCTGCAAGATGGCGCGACCACAACCGCGACGCTGGCGGCGAAGTTGGCTGCGCGGCTGCCGCGCGCGCGCTCGATGCATCCAGCAACGCAGGTGTTTCAAGCCCTGCGTATCTGGGTCAACCAAGAATTAAGTGAGTTAGAACAGTTACTTGTTGACGCGCCGTCGTTGCTCGCCATCGGGGGCGTGCTCGGCGTGATCAGCTTTCATTCTGGCGAGGATCGGATGGTCAAACAGGCCATGCAGGCGCTCGCTCCAAAGAAATACGGTGAATTTAGCAGAGTTACACGCAAATCCCTGACTCCGCAGGCAAGTGAACTGGAGCGAAACCCACGTTCGCGCAGCGCGCGTTTGCGGGTGTTGCAAAAAAATCCGCCCAATGCTCCGGCCGTGCACGGGGATTTTGACGATGAAGACAATGAATAGACAGGTGAAACGAAAAAGGTGACAAATAATTGACGCGATCGGATTGTGATCCATAAACGACGATGTGGCGCAGCAATTTTCTTGGGCGACGGGCAAGTCTAGAAAAGTAGTGAGGAACAGCGTGAGCGAAAAAATGGAAGTCTCGCGGGCAAGTCAATGGTTTTCAAGGCCATTGAGCGAAAGTGAGCGGGCCGAGCGCAGCGAGCGCTTCTTTTGGTGGCGCGTGTTGACGATTTTGTCGATCGCTATCGCGGTGGGCAGCATGGGCGTGCGGCAAGTGAAGCGCAGTTCCGTTGGAATTCGCACAGCTTACAAGCTGGTGCGGACCAACGATGAATTGCGCGAGCAAATTGAGAGCAACCGCCACGCGGAGGCGAAGTTGACGGGGCTGAAAAACCCCAATGAATTGCGGAAGGAAGCGCTCGAACAACACCAGATGCGCGTGCCAGGGACGGACGAGCAGATCGACGTTGACTGATTTCGGAAAAAAGATTCCCTGTTAAGAACTATAAGGAATTAAACGTGAATTTTCTGTCGAATCGTGTCAACCCGCCGAGATCGCGCCTCACCGCGCGCCTCGCGGCGTTGGCGCTGACGCTGAGCGCGGCGTTGCCCGCGACGGCATGTTCGTCGGCAGAAATCGAAGCGAAAGAGCGTGAAGAGAAAGCTGATTTTCATTTCAAGCTGGCGGGCGGCTATTTCCAATCGGGCAACGTCGATTTGGCGATTCGCGAGCTAATAAACGCTTTGGACATCGATGAAGAGCACGCAGAGTCGCGCTATCTGTATGGTTTTATTCTATTTGGTCGCAAACGCTACGAAGAAGCAGCCGACCATTTCAAGCGCGCCCTGCGCACGCGACCCAAATTCTTTGCCGCCCGCAACCACTTGGGCGTGACCTACTTGGAGCTTGAACGTTGGTATGACGCCATCGTCGTGCTGGAACCGCTTTTGAAAGAGCCGACTTATACGACACAGTACTTGGTCTACAACAACCTAGGGCTGGCCTACATGCGCCAAGGAGACCTGCGCCAGGCGGAAAAAAATTACAAAATGGCTGTGTTCCTCAACCCAAAATTTTGCAATGGCCATCGCAACTTGGGCCTGTTGTCGTTGCAGCAACGCGACTATCACGGTGCAGTTGATCACATGACCGAGGCAACCACGCGCTGCCCTGCCTACGCCGAATTGCACATGCAGCGCGGCGAGGCACTGGAAGCCAGCGGCGACATGAATGAGGCCAACGCGGCGTTTCGCAAATGTTGTCAGCTGGCTGGAGAGTCGCCCATCGGCCGCCGTTGCAAGGCGCGATTGGGCGGAAGCGTCGCGACAAATGGGTGTACACCATGAATATGGTTCGTGATCCGCTGAAATGGGTGTTTCGCCTTGTCGATCGCGCGGGCACGGGCTCACAGGCGCGGGCAGAGCGCGGCCAACGCCGCGTGCGTCAGGTCGTATTTTTGCTGGGTCTTTACGTCGTGATCGCCTACTCAGCCGCGGTAACTGCGGTCATCTACGTCGACGATGTGCGCAAATACGCCGACAGCAACCTGATGGCCCACAGCAAGATCGAAACGCGGCGCGGCGACATCACCGACCGCAACGGCGTGACACTTGCCACAAGTTTGCGCGCCGATTCCATTTCTGCCGATCCGCGTTGGGTGCTGCCCCCTGGCGTCAAGCCGGTCAAGATGCCGTTTGACAGCGCCGCGGGTAAAGCGTTCCGCACCCAAGTTGGCACTGAAATTGCGACGATTTTGAACGCACCAGTCGACGATATTCTCGCTAGAATGAACCGCAACGCCGGTTATGTGTACCTTGCGCGCCACATCGACAGCAATGCCGGCAAGGCGTTGCGCCAAGCCGTGCTTTTGGGGCACCTGCCCGGCGTGACAATCGAACCCGAATTTGTGCGCTATTACCCGAACAACGCGTTGGCAGGCGCATTGGTCGGGCGCGAAAATACCACGGGCAGTTTGGAAGCCAGTTTTGAGCAATTGCTGCGCGGACAGCAAGTCGAATTGCGCACTTACAAAGACAGCACGGCCACCGCCATGTACTTTGACGGCGCGCCGGACAGCGGCGTATTCAGCGGTCACAGCCTGACTCTGACGATCGATGAAAAAATACAGGCGGTTGCAGAGCATCATCTGGAAGCCGCGGTGGAGGAATTTGAGGCAGAACACGGCATTGCCATTGTGCTTGATGTTCACACGGGCGAAGTGCTGGCCCTTGCGCAAGCGCCGGGCTTCAACCCCAACGACACCAAGGCCAAACCCAAGTACGGATTTCACAATATTGCCGTGGAATTTCAGTACGAACCGGGCTCGACATTCAAAGTGTTCAATTTGGCAATCGGCTTGGAAGAAAAAGCGGTGACGCTGGAGGAAGTGATCCAAACCGGCGCGCCGCTGTTGGTAGGCAATAAGATCATCAAAGACGATCACCCGCACGGCCAAGTCACTGGTTTGCAATCGCTTCAGGTGTCTTCCAACATCGCCAACGCCAAGATTGCCATGCGCATGGAACGCGAAGTGTATGACAAGTACCTGCGTCAACTCGGGTTTGGCCGGCGTCTCGATCTGGGCTTTATCGGTGAAGGCGCGGGACAATTGTCGCCTGTTTCCAAATGGAGCAAGGTTCAGTACGCCAACATCGCATTTGGCCAAGGGATTGCCGTAACGCCGCTGCAGATGGTCGCGGGTTTCGCGGCGATTGGGGACGGCGGGATTTGGCGGCGGCCCAAGCTCATTCGCGACGTGTTGACGGCCGACGGCAAGAACAATGTGTTGTTTCAGGTCGATCCCGGTCAACGCGTGTTCAGCGAAGAGACGACGAAAAAGGTGCTCAAGGCCATGGCCTCGGTGTGCCAGCCGCGCGGTCCCGATAGCCTTGGCGGCACCGGCACCCAAGCGCGCATGCCCAACTATTCGATCGGCGGCAAGACGGGCACGGCGCAGCAGGCCAACGCGACAGGCGGCTACTCCGACACCCACTGGGTCGGCAGTTTCATTGGGATTACGCCGATTGAAAAACCTCGGCTGGTCGTGCTTGTGGCCATCGATACGCCAAAGAAATACGACCCGAAACTGGGCAAGATCGCGCGTTATGGCGGCATCGTTGCGGCTCCCGTGGTGCGCGAAATCGCGCGATTCGCTTTGCCGTACCTTGGTGTACCGCCAAGCCCGGGGGCGCCCTACTTGGACAAGAACGATCCGGAGAAGGCCAAGCTTCAGGACGACTTGCGGCGGGCAAGTGCGACTAAGGCCGCGGATCAAACAGCCAAAACCGCGGAAGCCAAGGCGCCGGTCGTTGCCGAAGCGACGGCGGCCCTGATGATCGGCCAAGTCCGCATGCCGGATGTGCTGAAGCTACCGATGCGCAGTAGCCGAGAATTACTTGGCAAAATCGGCTTGCAACTGCTCGCGACCGGCAGCGGCGTGGCGTGCGAGCAAGACCCACCTGCGGGCAGCGTGGTGCAAAATGGCACCGCGGTCAAAGTCGTTTTTCGGCGGTTCAGTGAAATTGCCGATGCCAAACCAGTCGCCCCCATTGAAGTGCCCAAAGGACCCTGATCAGATGTTGTTGCGGGACTTACTGACAACAAGCGGTGTATTGGTGGAGACGGCCCAAGGCTGTGATCTGCAACATGAAATCACGGCAATTGCCGTCGATTCGCGCTTGGCCGTGCCCGGTTGCCTGTTTGTCGCTCGCCGCGGGTCCCAGCGCAACGGCGGCGATTTTGTGCAAAACGCGCTCAATCAGGGTGCCGTCGCGGTGCTGCTCGATGGCGCGCCCCCCGCCTGCCTGCGCGACCGGCCCGATGTCGCACTGCTTATGGTGAGCGACGCTGCGATGGCCGTTGGCCCGCTGGCGAGCGCATGGTACGGCCACCCAAGTCGACAGCTCAGCGTGCTGGGCATCACCGGAACCAACGGAAAAACCACCACCTGCGTTTTGGCCGCCCAACTGCTCAACGCCGCTGGGCGCCGCGCTGCGGCGATCGGCACGCTGGGCGTGTGGACGGCTCAGGGGGTGCGTCCCGGTACGATGACGACGCCTGATGCCTTGGATCTGCAACGAATTTTAGCGGAACTTCTGCACGAGGGCTTTAGCCACGCGGCTTTGGAAGTGAGCTCGCACGCGCTGGAGCAAGGCCGCGTTCAAGGTGTGCAATTCGCCACCGCGGCCTGGACGAATTTGAGCCGCGATCATTTGGACTATCACCTGACGATGGACGCGTACGCGGCGGCGAAGAGCAAACTTTTTAGGCAGTTGTTGACGACCGGCACCCCCGGCTTTGTCAACGCCGATGACGATTTTGCCCGCCAAATCTGGCAAGAAGGCCGCGCCCAAGGCTGGAGCATGGGCCAACATCCGGCGGCGGAACACCAAATCTCTGGTTTGAAGGCCAGCGCGCAAGGCATTGCGCTGATTCTAGCCTCCAAGAATCGGCCAGACCTTGCTTTGCAATGTCCGCTTATCGGCACGCACAACGCTGAGAATCTGGTAGCGGCAGTGCTCACTTGCCGTGTGCTAGGTGTGACGGATGCGCAAATCGCAGCTTGCACGCCGGCTTTGCGGGCACCGCGCGGTCGCCTGGAACCGGTGACCAATGAACTCGGCGCGCTCGTTGTGGTGGATTACGCCCATACGCCGGACGCGTTGGCCAAGGTGCTCACCACTCTGCGGCCCCTAGTCGGGCAAGGTCGTCGTCTTATTTGTCTTTTTGGTTGCGGCGGCGATCGCGATCGCGGCAAGCGCGCTGAAATGGGCCGCTGCGCAGCGACGTTGGCCGACCTGGTGGTTGTAACGTCTGATAATCCAAGGGGAGAAGTTGCACAAAGCATTATTGCGGAAATTGAAGCGGGTCTGGCAGCCGTGGGGGCACAGCGGATGGAGAAGCTGGTGCCATCGGAATTGAAGAAGATTGGCAGTGGTTGCGGGTATTTGTGCGAGGTCGATCGCGAGCAGGCGATTCGGCGCGCTATTCACGTGGTCGGTGCCGGTGACGTGCTGTTGATCGCGGGCAAGGGTCACGAAACGACGCAGACGATCGGCAACCAAGTGCTGCCGTTTGACGACGCCGAAGTGGCGGCCCGTTGGTTGAACCTGCATCGCAAGCCACACGCTGCAGCCGCGCTGCCGACCGGTTTCGCGTTCAGCGGCGAAATGGCTTTGGCGGCTTGTGGTGGCCAACTTTTGGCGCGCGGCGAGGGCCATTCAACTGAATTGTGTACTGATTCTCGGAATCAGAAAAAGGGGTCCCTGTTCGTGGCCCTGCAGGGGGAGCGATTTGACGGCAACGATTTTATCGCCCAAGCGCTGCAAAGCGGCGCGTCTGGCGTTGTCTGCACCCGCGGCGAATCGCTGGCCGCCGCCGCCACCGCGGCGCACGCCTTCTTGTTGCAAGTGCCAGACACCCTGTTGGCACTGCAAGAACTAACCCATGCCTACCGCCAGCGTTTCTCGCCACTAACGGTCGGTATTACCGGCAGCAACGGCAAAACGACCACCAAGGAACTGACTGGCCTCGCCTTGTCGCCCATGGGCGAAGTCCTTATAACGGCTGGTAATTTCAACAACCGCATCGGCGTGCCGTTGACAATCGCCCGAATGGCAGCGACGCAGCAGGCGGCCGTGATCGAAATGGGTATGAGCGAGCCTGGCGAAATCGTGCGGCTGGCCTACATGGCTCTGCCGCAAATCGCCGTGATTACAAGCATCGGCGAGGCGCACCTTTTGGGCATGGGCACGCTGGAGGCCATCATTCAGGAGAAGTTTGAGCTGGCCCGCGCCCTGCCCCCGCACGGCACGGCGGTTTTGCCAGCCGATATGCCGCGTTTGCGCGAGCTTGCAGCGACTTTGCCCTGCCGCGTGGTGTGGTTCGGCAAAGATCCGACGGCCGATGTCCGGTTGCAGAGCGACGTGCGCGTCGAAGGTCTGACGCAAAATTTTGACGTAGATGTCTGTGGCAAGCGTGTGTCGGTGCACCTGCCCGGAATTGGAACGCATTTGGCGCAAAATGCCCTAGCTGCGCTGGCGGTCGCCCACGTCGCGGGGGTGGACCTGCAGGCCGCCGCGCGCGCGCTTTCGCGCTATGTGCCTGTGGGCCAGCGCATGTTGCCTTCCAACATCGGCCCTTGGCTGGTGCTGGAGGACTGCTACAACGCCAATCCAGGGTCGACACGCAGTGCCTTGGAAACGTTGGCTAGTCTTCCACATCCGCAGATTGCCCTGCTCGGTTCCATGCTCGAACTGGGCGCAACCGAACACGCGCTACATCGGCAAATGGGTGAATACGCAAGCAAACTCGGGATTGACCGCCTGATCGGCGTCGGTGATTTTGCCAGCGACTACGCCGCCGGGGCTGGCTCGATTGCGGCAACCGCAGAAACTCCGAACGACGCCGCCATGGTGGTGGCAACGACCTTCAAAGCCGGCGGCACAATTTTGGTCAAGGGGTCGCGTGGCGCAAAAATGGAACGCGCAGTCGCCGCGTTGCGCGCGGCTGTCGATTCCGCAAGCGCGGCTGGCATTGTCGCGGGGAGGTCCTAATGTTCCTGTGGCTTTCCCAACACTTCCGCTCGGATTTCGGCCCGCTCAACGTATTTCGCTACGTGACGTTTCGCTCCATTGGCGCTGCGGCCACGTCCATGTTCATTTGTATGGCGCTTTTCCCTTGGTTTATTCGACTGTTGCAAGATCGCCAGATCGGTCAGGTCGTGCGCGATGACGGCCCGCAATCGCATTTTAGCAAGAAAGGCACGCCGACCATGGGCGGCATTCTGTTGCTTTTGGCGATGTTCCTCTCCATCGGTCTGTGGTCGGATCTTTCCAATCTCTTTGTGGAAATGACGCTCGTGGTCACGCTCGCCTTTGGCGTGCTGGGCTTCATCGACGATTTCTTGAAAATTCGCGATCGCAATTCCAAAGGCGTCACGGAAAAACAAAAGCTTGGCACCCAATTTGGCGTGACTCTTTTGCTATTTGGCCTGATGTACGGCGGCTGGTTCGGCAAAGACCTCGCCGACACACATTTGTATCTTCCTTACTTAAGTTCCAAGCATTTCATCGATATCGGCGCGGTTTGCTACACGATTTTCGCCGCCGTCACCGTCGCTGGTTATTCCAACGCGGTCAATTTGACCGACGGCTTGGACGGCTTGGCGATCGGCCCAGTCATGATTTCATCCCTTACATTTGCCGTACTTTGCTACCTCGTCGGCGCCAAATTCGGCAACTTCGACGTCGCGCGCTACTTGCTGATTCCCGTGGTGCCCAGCGCCCATGAACTTGCGGTCGTATTGGCGGCCGTCATCGGCGCCGGCATCGGTTTCCTGTGGTTCAACACCTATCCTGCGCTGGTTTTTATGGGTGATGTCGGGGCTTTAGCGCTCGGCGGCACTTTGGGCATGGTTGCGGTGTTCAGCAAGAACGAACTGCTCAGCCTCATCATCAACGGCCTATTCGTCACTGAAGCGGCGAGCGTGGCGCTGCAACGATTTTGGTATAAACGCTATAAAACTCGGATCTTGCGCATGGCGCCCATCCATCACCATTTCGAAAAACTCGGCTGGCCAGAACCCCGCGTCACCATTCGTTTCTGGATCCTGTCCATCATGCTCGCGCTGGTGGCCCTTGCCAGCCTGAAGTTGAGGTAGCAGCCATGTCGGCCAATGTTCCCAACATTGAAGATGATTTCGATAATTTCGACGACGGTCAACCGTCTGTCGACACGGGCACCACACGTGTTTCACCGCCGCCAGCGATGCCCAAAAGCGAGACTGCGCTTGTGCCGGTGCCCGTCGGCATGGATTGGCCTTTGTTTGGCACCGTCACTGGCTTGATGACTTTTGGCCTCATTATGGCGTTTTCGGCTTCCGTTTACCTGTCGCTGCACCAGTACAACGGCGATGAAACGCACTATCTTTACAAGCATCTGGCTCACGCGTCGGTGGCGATGTTCGTCCTGCTAGTCGCCATGCGCACGCCGTACCAAATGTGGCGCGGCATCGCGTACCCGATGCTGTTCTTCAGCGTCGCATTGCTGATTTCATTGCTCTTTGTAGGGGTAACCCACAACAAGGCCACGCGCTGGTTGCCGCTGCCGGGCTTCCAATTTCAGCCAGCGGAATTTTCAAAATTTGCGTTCGTCGTCTACCTCGCGCATTCGCTGACGAAAAAGATTTCGGCCGAGGCCGTGCACCGCTTTTCCGTGGGCTTTCTGCCGCACGCCATCGTGTGGGTCATCGTTTTCGCTTTGTGCATGAAGCAACCGGACTTGGGCACCGGCATCGTGCTTGCAGTCCTGCTGTTCACGATGACTTACATCGCCGGCACCAACATGGCGTACATCATCTTTTTGGGTCTGGCCGGACTCACCGGTCTGGCGACTTATATTATCCACAATCCCATGCGTTCCAAACGCTTGTGGGCATTTCTCGAACCGTTGGCCTACCGCGACACCACCGGTTACCAACTGTTCAACGGCAAACTCGCCGTGGCGACCGGCGGCCTGTTCGGCAATGGTTTGGGGCACTCCCGCCAAAAACTCGGCTTTGTGCCTGAAGCGCACACCGACTTCATCTTGTCGATCATCGCCGAAGAGTTGGGCCTGATCGGCATCGCGCTTGTGGCGCTGGCCTTTATTTTCTTGATGTTGCGCGGCTTGCGTATCGCGCTGCGGGCGCGCGATGAATTTGGCCGCCTGCTCGCGTCGGGCATCACCGTCTTGCTCGGCACGCAGGCCGCCGTTAATTTTGGTGTCGTCATGGGGACTTTGCCGACCAAGGGCTTGACCCTGCCATTCGTTTCCCATGGTGGATCGTCGCTCATCGTGCTGGCGTTGGCTGCAGGGGTTTTGCTCAACATCGGCCGCGGCGGCAACCCCGACTTTGAATGGAGCGCCCCCGATTGGTGGGAACGTTTGCGCGCGCGCGTGAAGGACGAAGCCCCCAGCAACCAACGGCTAAATGGCCGAAAATCTCAACGAATACCGCAAGGTGGCAATCCGGCCGTCAACGTACGCCATGCGGTGGAGGATTAATTGAGCTCGCTTACCGCAAAAAATCAGCTGTTAATTGTGCTCGCGGGCGGCGGCACCGGCGGCCACGTCACGCCAGCGCTGGCGCTTGCGGACGCGGTCACGCGCGAACTGCCGGGTGCGCAAGTGCTTTTTATTGGCACGGCCCATGGTTTGGAGGCCACACTGGTGCCCAAGCGCGGTTATCGCATTGAGCTGGTTGAAGGCCAGCGCATTGTCGGTGGCGGATTGGCTATGAAAGTCAAAGGCATATCCTCACTTCTGCGCGGCATTGCGCAAGCACGCGCGATTCTCAAACGCGAAAAACCATCCATTGTCATCGGCGTGGGTGGCTATGCATCCGGCGCGGCGCTTTTGGCCGCGAAAACATTAGGGATTGCTACAGCAGTTCACGAATCCAATGCCGTACCCGGTTTGACCAACAAGGTTTTGGGCCGTTTGGTCGATCGCGTTTACCTCGGCTTTGCGGCAGCGCAGCCGAATTTTTCAAACAAAATTAGCGTAATTTCAGGCAATCCGGTGCGCGCTCCCATCGCACTCGTCGGGCCGCAACGGCCGCCGCGTCAGGTTGGCGTTGCGCACATTCTGATCGTCGGCGGATCGCAAGGATCTGAATTCCTTAACAAACAAGTGCCTGCACTGCTTGCCGAAGTGAGCAAGCTCGGCGTTGAACTCGAAATTCGCCATCAGGTTGGCAAGTTGGACGCGGAGCCGGTGCGGGAAGCGTACGCCAAGGCGCACCTTTCTGTAACAACGGAGAGTTTTATCGACGATATGGCCGCAGCGTATGCTTGGGCGGATTTCGCGATCACGCGTTCAGGCTCGGGCACGGTGGCTGAACTGGCCGCCGCGGCGCTGCCTGCGCTGCTGGTGCCGTTTCCGTTTGCGGCGGGCGATCACCAAGCCGCTAACGCACGGGTTTTTGCTGAATCGGGCGCCGGTCTTTGGGTCCGCCAAGCCGATTGGCAGGCCGAACGCCTGGCGAAACAGGTCGCTGAAATATTACAGAATGTCGACGTGTGGACCAAAGCTTCCAGCGCGTCGCTCGCATTTGCCGCGCCAGATGCCGCGGGCGCCGTGATCCGCGATTGCCGCAACTGGCTGAGCAAGCGCGGATTTTCCTTTCCGTTGTCGCTGCAGGCGGTTTCATGAGCGATTTTACGCCTCTTCATAGCCGCCCGACGATCGTCCGCAACGTGCGCAACAAGCGCAAGCAAACGCTCGCGGCGCGCATTGCCGCGCTGGCCCACGATTTGCGGGATCGCTACAAGAAACCCGAAGAAACCGATGAAGCTGAGCAAAACCAAGAAGATGACGAACCGCGCGTGCATTGGGCCACGCTTTTCGGCTTTGCGGCGGCCCTTGTCTGCATCGGCTTGTCGATTTTTGTCTACCTGAACTTTGACCAGTACACCGCCCGCACTCAGCAATTTCATGTGGCTGAATTCAATGTGAGCGGTTTCAAACGCGTCACCAAGCAGGCCGTGATCGACGCTTCCGGCGTGGCACCCGGCAGTTCACTGATGGGTCTGGATGCGCTGCAAGTTCAAGTCAATATTGAAAAATTGCCGTGGGTGCGCAAGGCCGCCGTGCAACAGATCTTGCCGTCGACGTTGGCGATTGAGGTCATGGAATATCAGCCCTATGCGTTGGTGCTGGCGGCAAAGATGCTGATTGTCGATAAGAACGGCTTTGTCTTCAAGGAAGCAGAAGTCGGTGAAGCGGGCGATCTGCCGATCATCACGGGATTTCCGGCCGCCGTCACCCGAGACGTGCACATAGCTGCGCAACAAAATAGCAGCGATACGCCGACGCAGCGCCGCTTGCGCGATTTGCTGCGTTTGATCGACGCCCACGCGCAATCGGCCTTGGCAACTCGCTTTCCGCTGAGCGAAGTGCACTACGACCCAGTTTTGGGCACCACACTGATTTCGGCCCGCGACGGCGCCGAAGTGCGCTTGGGCCGCATGCTCGAAAGCGACGTGAGCCGCAGTTTCACGATGATCGGTCGGTTACTCGATCGTCTGGATGACCGGGGAGAGGCATTGCGTTACGCGCTGTTGGATGACGACGTCCGGCAAGATCGCGCGGTAGTCGCTTCCGCGTTGGCCGACAAGTCGGCTGACGCGATTCAGCGCGCAGGTGCACCCGCGGGTGTTGCGCTTCCCGCAGGCGCGACGCCGACCTTGGGTGGCGCTGCGGCAGCGGCGGCGAAAAATGTGGAAAAGAAAGCGGATGTGAAAAAGCACGATTTGCCTGCAAAAGCCGGCACCGAAGATGACGGACCCAAAGATTAACATTAGCCAGCACTGCGATTTGTAAGGAGAAAAAACAAAATGGGCAAGAAAGATGAGATCATTGTCGGCCTAGACGTCGGCACGCACAAAGTCGTTGCGGTGGTTGGCGAAGTCAAGCACGACGGCAGCTTAGACATCATCGGCGTGGGCACCGCGTTGTCGGGTGGCATCAAGAAAGGCGTGGTCGTCAACGTCAATGAGACGATGGAGGCCATTCAAAAAGCCGTGCATGAGGCTGAACTTATGGCGGGTTGCACCGTCAATGCGGTTCACGTCAGCGTGTCGGGCGCGCACCTCAAATCGTTCAATAACCGCGGGGTTGTGGCGGTGCAGAACCGCGAAGTGACGGACCACGACGTCGACCGCGTGTTGGAAAATGCCAAAGCCGTGCAAATTCCGGCTGATCGCCAGATCATTCATACCGTGCCGCAGGAATTTCTCGTCGACGACAACGACGGCATTGAGCAGCCCGTCGGCATCAGCGGCGTGCGCTTGCAGGTCAATGTCCACATCGTGACCGCGTTGAATTCCGGCGTGCAAAATGTCGTGCAGTGCGCAGAACGGGCCGGCCTGCATGTGCTCAAAACATCCGCAGAAATGTTGGCTTCTGCCCGCGCCGTGCTGGAAAATGACGAAAAAGAATTGGGCGTGGTCGTGGTCGACATCGGCGGCGGCACCACGGACATTGCGATTTTTCACAACGGCTTTGTGGTGCACAGCGCGGTCCTGCCGGTTGGCGGCGATCACATCACCAACGACATCGCGGTAGGCCTGCGCACACCGAAGGCCGAGGCCGAACGCATGAAAATGCAACACGGTTGCGCGCTGTCGCATCTGGTGGCGGACGATGAGAACATTGAAGTTGCGTCGGTGGGCGGTCGCGAGCCGATCGCGCGCAAACGCAAATTGCTGTGCGATATCATTGAGCCGCGCATGGAAGAAATTTGGCGCTTGATCGAGCGCGAGATTCAAGCGAGCAATTTCGCCGATGTGCTTGGTTCGGGCGTAGTCGTGACGGGCGGTACCGCCATGTTGCCGGGCGTGTGCGAATTGGGAGAGGACGTGCTGGGTTTGCCAGTGCGCATTGGTTATCCGCGGCGGGTGGGCGGTTTGCGCGACATGGTGCATTCGCCGAGTTTTGCCACGGCGCTGGGATTGGTCATGCAAGGTGCCGACGAAGAAAGCGAACGCAACCGCAGTGCTTCGGGACGCCACGCCAAGACCAAGGAAGGCGGCTTCTTCGCCAAAAGCAAATTCTTTGAATGGTTGCGGGCAGTTATCTAAAGTATTTCAAACCAAAACGACTGATTATTGACCTTTTGCCCTGAATTGGAGAACCCCATGTTTGAAACCATTGAAATGGAAACAGCTGCCCCTTTTGGCGCGCGCATCAAAGTCATCGGCGTCGGTGGCGGCGGCGGCAACGCGGTCAACAATATGATCGCGGCATCGCTTGGCAACATCGAATACGTGGTGGCCAACACCGACGCGCAGGCTTTGGCGCGCAACGGAGCGGGCACGAAAATTCAGCTCGGTATGTTGACCACGCGCGGTTTAGGTGCCGGCGCCAAGCCAGAAGTCGGCCACAAGTCGGCGCTTGAAGATCTGGAAACGCTGCGTGCAAGCTTGGCCGATGCCGATATGGTCTTTATTACCGCCGGGATGGGCGGTGGCACGGGCACTGGCGCGGCGCCCGTGATCGCGCAAGCGGCGCGCGAAGCGGGTGCGCTCACGATCGCGATCGTGACGCGGCCGTTTGGTTTTGAAGGTGCGCAGCGCAAACGCCAAGCCGATGAAGGGCTGGATGAATTGGCGCAACACGTCGACACCTTGATCGTGATTCCCAACGATCGCGTGTTGCAACTGTCGCAGGGCCGCACGCCATTACGCCAAGCTTTTCAGCTAGTTGACAGCGTGCTGGTCGAAGCCGTGCGCGGCATCAGCGACATCATCATGACGCCGGGTCTGATCAACGTCGATTTTGCCGACGTGGTGGCGATCATGAAAGGCCGCGGCATGGCGCTCATGGGCACCGGCCGCGCGCGCGGCGACGATCGGGCGCGCAACGCGGCGCGGCAGGCAATTTCCAGCCCTCTGTTGGAAGATGCGCGCATCGAGGGTGCAACTGGGCTTCTGGTAAGCATTTGCGGCAGTGAGGACATGTCGATCGATGACATCAACGAGGCCATGTCGTTGATTCAGGAATGCGCGGCCGCTGATACCAATACGATTTTTGGTGCGGTGGTCGACGATTCATTGGGCGATGAGATCAAAGTTACCGTAGTTGCAACGGGTTTTGATCGCGTCGCGCAGGCTCGAATCAACGAGATGAGCCACGTCCGCGCGCTCAACGACGTCCGGTCGGTGCGCGCCACGGCGCCGCTGCCGCCGCAGAACCTGCGCAATCCGAGCGTCCCGCCGCCGATTCCTGAGCAAGTTCGCGTCTATGCGACGCCTTCCAACAGCCAGATGCTGGAAGCGGCGCAAGCTGTCACCCAGCAACTGCCGCCGCGGCAACGGCAACATCCGAATATGCCAGCTGATTTTGAGACGCCCAGCTTCGTGCGCAACACGCCCGCGTATGGCACAGGCGCCGCGACCGCCAATGTCCTCGGCAAACGCGAGCCGAAGGTGAGCAATCCATTCCTCCACGAGGATGGCGGCGAAATGGATCGACCGGCATTCATGCGCAAGTGACTGAAATAACCAGCCTAAAGCGACAGCGCCTAGTAGGTGCGGCCGTGATGCTCGCACTGACGCTGGGCGTCGTGTTCATCCAGTGGCAGCGGGCGTCGCGGCATGAAGGTTCTGAACTCGATTGCGGTTTTAATGAAATGGCCGCAG
Organism: Klebsiella pneumoniae; assembly: GCA_945889325.1. Lineage (GTDB taxonomy): Bacteria > Myxococcota_A > UBA9042 > UBA9042 > UBA9042 > CAMDBH01. Next base: position 24,795 of record CAMDBH010000027.1, on the reverse strand, counting down.
CCGTTGACGGACCTCGCGCCGCTATGGACGACCACCTGCGCTCGGCTGAGCGCTGCCTAAGTCGGGCAACCGGCCTAGTTGTGCTTGAACCGCGCGCGCTGGTGGCGCTGGCGATCGTTCGTGAATTGCCGCACAAGCTGGGGAGCCCATTGCCTGTGGAACCCGCGGCCGATGCCGACGCGCCCGATCTCGCCCAACGCTACGTTGCCGAGTTATTGGCGCACGGTCGCCCCGATGTGGCACTGCCGTGGCTGGCGCGACCAGCCGTCAGGCGCTTGTGGTCGACCGAGTTGGCCACTTTGCAAGCCGTGGCGCAGGCGTGGCAGGCTGCGCGCGCCGCTAAAACGGCCGCTTCATCGCGCCTTTGACGATGCGATCGGTAAAATTCTGCTTAAAATCCAAGGCATCGTACTTAAACGTCGATCGCGCCAACACGTAGAACACCGAAGGCTTGTAAATCCGACCTTCAATGTCCTGCACGCCGAGATCCGTCGCGCCCGAATCTGCGCCGCTAACGGTAATTTTGCCGTCGCCTTTGCCTTTGATCTTGCCCGGTCCAGCGCCAAACGCCACTGCGCTCGATGCCATCAGCAAAAGCACAACCACTCCAAGTACGCATGCTTTCATAGGTTCCTCACCTTGGCCTCAAGGCGATCAGTAAAAATAAGATTTTTACCGATGCCAGTTTTGCTAGCTGGGTCGCAAGTTCGCGCTTTTCAAGCGACTCACCGCTCCGACCGGTTTTGAAACACGCAGAAAAAGGGGCAAATTCGTTATTTATACGCATCCCCTAAAATGGCCGTTTCAGCGCACCTTGGACAATCTTCGCCGTAAATTGCTGCTGAATATTCAACGCAGCGATCGCCACTGCTTTGCGTGTAAAACCAATAAGCAATGTCGGTTTGTTGATCTGGCCCTCGACATAGATCGGCGCTAGTTCAGTCGGCGCTCTTTCAGTTGCCGATGCACCCGTTGCGCCCAACACCAACAAACCAAAAACCAACAGCCCAAATTTCAAAGCTTTTTGCATGGTCATCGTGTGCTCCTGATGTTGCCTAACCGGGCGGTGGCGGTGGGGGCGGTGCTTCGCCGTCAGGCGGAGGCGGCGGCGGCGGCGTCCCGCTGTCGGGCGGTAGCGGCGGCGGCACCGGTTCGGGCGGCTTGGTGTCAGCAGGTGGCGGTGGCGTTGGTTCCGTTGGCTTGGTGTCGGCCGGCGGCGGAGGGGTCGGTTCAGGTGGTTTGGTGTCGCCAGGAGGCGGCGGGGTGGCATCTGGCGGCTTCACGTCGCCCGGCGTCGGGGTTTGCTCCGGCGTCTTGGCCTTTTCTTCTTCCTCTTTCTTCTTCTTCTGTTCTTCTTCGAGACGTTTCACGTCGTCCGCCGCTTGTTTGGCCGCGGCGTCTGCGGCCTTCTTGGCCGCCTCTTCGGCCTTTTTCGCGTCGTCTTCGGCGCGTTCTTTGGTCGCTTTTTCTTTGGTGTCGCGCTGTTGCTTGGCAATCTTCAGCAGATTTGTGACTTCGGCCACATAATCGTCCAATGGATCTTTTTGCGCCCCCGAAGCCGAACCGCGCAATTCACGGTAGACCCCAAAGTAATCCAGCGCCTTCTGATAACGCGCAATATCATCGGACACGTCGGGCACCATGTTTTCAATGTACAAAATCCCTAGGTTAAACGTGGCCGCCGCGTTGCGCGGATCCTGCTTAAGCGCCCGTTCGTACTCCGCTTTCGCCTTGGTCGCCTTGTCCGGATCCTTGCTGATACGCCACGCGCTGCCCAAATTGATGCGCGCCTCGATCAAAGTCGGCTCAATTTCCAACGCCTTGGTAAACGCATCCAGTGATTCCTGAACCTTTTTCGCGGCCAACCAGCAAACACCCAAGTTGTTGAATGCTTCCGTATAATCCGGTCGCAATTTCACGGCTTCCAGAAATTGGGTGCGCGCGCCTTCGTAATCGTCGCGCTTCAACGCCAAACGCCCGTAAAGGAAGTGAATTTTCGCCAGCCCTGCATCGCGCTCCAGCGCTTCGGCGCCTGCGCCGCGTGTCGCACCGCCACCGCGGGCAAGACGCATTTGATACGCCTTTTTGTCTTTATAAGCAGCCGCTTGTGCCGGATCCGTTCCCGGAGGAGCCTCAGCGCCTCCTGTGTACGTGTCGTACGCGCGATCGAGTGCCATCTTGCCCAAGCCCTCGCGGCCTAAGCCCAAATACGCTTCGCCCAAATTGATCATCAATTCTGGATTGTCTTGGTCCAAGCGCACGGCGCGCAGGCCGACATCCAAAGCGCCTTGGTACTCCTGATTTGCTGAAAGCACGCGCGATTTCGCGCCCAACAACATGACGTCGTTTGGCCGCACTTGCAGCGCTTTGTCCACGACTGCCAGCGCCTGTGGTGGCTCGCCTTTGCGCAAATACAACACGGACAGCAGCACAACCGCCCGTGAGTACGTCGGATTTAGATCGACCGCTTTTTGCGCCGCAGGCAGCGCCTCATCCAACGAGCCTTGGCGATACTGCAAAAGCGCCAAATTGAACCAAGCCGTCGCGGATTTGGGGTCCTGCTGCGTGGCCGCCTGCAAACGTTGCCGCGCGTCAAACAAGTTGTTCTCGCGCAACATGTTCACGCCTTCGTTCAGCAGTGTCTCTGCCGGCGAGTTGGTATAGCGCGTATCCGGCAATTCCGCTGCCTTTACGGCGGCTTCGCGTGCTAGCTCTTCGACCTTTGCCGCCTCCGCCTTCAACCGTTCGCGCTTGGCGTCCGGGTCTTCTTCTTCAGTCGCCGACGCCACTTTGGCCGGATCGACAGGCGCTTCTTCCACTTTGGGCGCAGCTTCGACCGGCGGCGGTGGTGGCGCGGGCGGCAGTTCCTTGGGGGCTTCGGCAGGCGGTTGCTTCGGCTCTTCCATCGGCTTGGGCGCCGGCGGCATGTCGTCCGGACGTTCCGGCGCGCCGCAGCCGTTGAGCACAACGGCAACCGCGAATACCCAAATACCGTGTCCAATCAAAGCTTTATGCATTTGTGATCTGAAATGTTTCATCGCAGATCCTTATCGGGCTGCGGCAAAGTGCCAACTGGATCGGTCACGAGGCGTTTCTCATCCTTCAGCAGCGGATAGTCCTTAGGTTTGTACTGGTTGATCGCCTTGCGCAATTCATTGACCCACTGGTTGACCACACCTTTGGATTCGGCATCGCCCAAAGCGATCGTCAGCGACTTGATGGCGCGATCTTCGATTTGCTTGCCGAAAGCTTCCAAGAAATCTTCCAGTTGCTGTTGCTGGTCTTCCGTCAGATCGTCCGGACGCGGCGCCTGGTAGATGGTTCGCGCCAAGTACTGCAGCATTTTGGCGCGAAAGAGATACGCGGCGTACGACCAGTTCTGCGACTGAAAGCCACCGACTTCCGTGGCGTATTCTTCGTACATGCCTTTGGCATTGTCGCGCACGGTTTGCTTCTTGCCGTCGGGCGATTCCACGATTTTTTCAGGGCCAAGCACCACATCGAGCATTGCGCGCACCTGCTTCTGAATATCGCCCATGCGCTTGTCTTTGGGCAGTTTCATGTTGGTCGCGAGCTTGGTCTTCATGAAATCGTCGTAACGCGGCTTCATCAATTGGAAAGTCGCCTGCGCCGCGGCCGTCGCTTCCGCGCCGCCGTTCTTTTCAAAACCGCCTTTCTTGAACGCGTCGATGATCCGGCTGTAGATCTTGTCAGCCGACTTGGTGTCACCGCGGCTCTCATAAATATCCGAAATCGACGTATAAGCTTTGAATACAGCGCGGGATTGCAATTTATCGCCAGTGTAACGCGTGATAAACGACTCGATCGCGTCGATCTGTTTGGGCACGTCGCCTTTCTTGGCCCAAGAATCCGGAATGCGCGCCGCCGCTTTGGCGACAATGCCGGCGCTGGCGGGATCTTTGTCCTTCTCAAACCGAGCGATGATTTGTTTGTCCAAATCGACAGCCAGATCCCAATTGGAGTTGTAGAACGCCAAATCTGCTGCACTTTTCAGATATTTCGCCGCGCGCGGACCGTTGGGATTGTTGGTGTACAGCGTGCGGTAATCGTCGATCGCCTCAGGGATCTTGAAGAACTTGAAATTCAAGTCCGCGCGCATGGTGATAATTTCATCCAAGAACGCGATATTCTGCTGCTTTTCGGCCTCGATGCCCTTGGGATCTTTGGCCTCAATCTTGGCTCCGCGAATCCGATCTTCCGCTTCTTTCAACGTCTCAACACAGCGATCCCACTTCTCACCGCGATAATACGACCGCGCCGCATTCATTAACGCCGCTTTCTGTCGCGGCGCGTAGTTCTGATCTTTCTCATTGATCTGCTTGCGCAAATCGAAAAAACTGTCGCCCGCAGCTTCGTACATTACCCGCGCCTCGCGCAATTGCTTGCCCGCCTGTTCCGGATTGCCCGAGGCTTCCGCATCCAACACCAGTTTTTGGGCGGCGTTAAATTCGTTTTCGGCCTTCTTTGCGATACCGCCCAACAATTGGTCTTTGATGATGCTGCGAATCAATTCGCCTTCTGCTTTGGAGCCTATGCCTTTTTCCAAGCCCCAGTCGGCAGTTTCTTGCATCTGTTGAAAATCGTTTTCAATTTTGTAGCTAAGCAACAAATCGGCAAACGCTTCATTGGCCTGCGACGATTTGGTCCAGGCGTTTATCAACGCGCGAAAGCGTTTGCGCGCCGACCAAAAATCCGCAGTCGTTTTCGGCGTAATCGCATTTTTGTTCGGCTCAAACTGCCGATTCTTGTACAGCAATTCAGCCGCTTGCAGGGCCAACTTCGGCAAGCGAAATTCGTCGTCGGTGATCTTGGTGTTGGCTGCGACCAGCGCCTTGATGTAGCCGTCGACCGCGATCAACCACGCAACTGTGGCCGGATCCACCGGTTTTGGCACAACGCGCACGGGCTTGTCCGACTTTTCCACCAGAGCCACGTCGGCATCGTCCTGCGCCTTGGTCGGTCGCACGTCTGGGACTTGCAGCGCCGACAAATGCTCAGGATCATCGGGCTGATACGCCGCACGTGCATTGAGAACGTAGCTCGACGCTTGAATCGCCGAAAAACCCGCCTCCTCGGTACGATCGGTGACCTTGCCATTTTCATCGCGCGGCTTCTGCCCTTTCCAATCGCGAATTAATTCATAGTACTGCACCGACCGCTTCATCATGTCGCAGGCTTGCTTGATCTGCGGCACAATCGCCACCGGCCAAGGAATCAACTCGCCGGTTTTCTTGTCCTGCAACAGATCGCCCAACGCGCTGCCATCGCCTTTTTCACGCAGACCGTCGCAAGCTTGCCCGGCGAAAAAATAAATTTCCGCCAGCGTCCAAGCGGTGTCATAGGTACGCGGCGATTCGGGCTGATCTTTGAGCAGATCGTTCAAAATCAGCTCAAATTCTTTGGCGGCCTCGGCGTACTTCGCTGTCGATTCCTTTTTTTTCCCAGCGGCTTTGAGTGTTTGCGCCTGAACGTAGATCAACTGGGCAAAATCCAAACGCACTTTGCCGATCGTGTCATCCACCTGAGCAGCCAAGTCTTTATCGGTGCCCCACTTGTCGTACCAAGGCGTGCCTTTGGCAAACAATTGCAGGTATTTGCGCCGCTCGATCACTTGCCGCTCTTGATCGGCCAACGCCATCGACAGGCCCAGCAAGGCACTGGAATTTTTAGGATTCTTGAGCAGCTGGGCTTGATAGCCGATCGCCGCCGCGGCAAGAATATCCACAGATTTGATGATGTTGCGCTGCAATTTCTGCGCTTCGCGGATCATCGGATTGTGCTCAACCACATAGCCCAGCACCAACACCGCTTGGCGGTAGTAGTCGTCCTGCGCCTGCTCAAACAGGGTATTGCCGTACATAATCAGGATGTCCAGCGTATACGGCTTGCCGTTCATTAAACCTTTGCGCACCGCTTCGCGCGCGTTGTAGTTCGCGTTCAAGTGCGTCAACGGGTCGCCGCCGATTCCCTTTTTCCACTCGGGAAAGTCCTTGAATTCCGGCTCAAGCACGCTTGAAACATACAAACGCGGCCGCAGGCGGGGATCGAGGTTGAGGCAGGTGGTCTTGGTGTCTTCACTGCCAAAGTCATCGCAGCCGTCCTCATCCCACGATGGTTCTGCCAATGATTTCGCTAGGTACTCGATGGCTTCCTTGCGCAAATCTGTGACATTTTTGGTGTCTTTCTTCTTGTCGGCGATCGTATCCTCAAATTCGATGAGCATCTGAAAATACTTCACAGCTTCTGGGTACTTGTACAACTGAAAATTCGACCAACCCAATTTGTACAACGCCAGCGAATAATTCTTGTCGTCGCCCGTCGCCTTGGCCCGCGCGGCCGCATGCTCGTACGCATTGGCCGCTTCATCAAACTCGTTGCCATCAAAGTGCATTTCGCCGACGCGCAACCACGCTTCGGCAATGTAGGTTGAATTCGGATAGTGCGCCTCGATCGCCGAAAGTGTCTTGATCGACTCGGCAATCTTGTCGCCTTCCCCCTCGCAATAGCCCTGGAGATACATCGCCGCGTCGGCGAGCCGATAATTCGGCCAACGTTTTTCCAAAATCAAGCCCGACAAGGTGCCCGACAGGGGCTCCATCTTCGTTCCATCGGGAACCCAATGCAGATACTTGTAAATCGCAATGGAGCGCGAAAAATCGCGGTCGGTTTCTTTCGGTGGATCCAGCAATTTTCCGCGGTTGTACAGGTCGAGCTCAGCCTTGTAATTGTCCATCGACCGATTGGAGGCGGCGATGGTGTCCTCGTAGTACATCTCAGCCAAACGAAACAGGGTATCGGGCGTGTACACGTCATGATCGCGGTGACGCGAAATAAACAACTCCAAGCGCGCGATCGCCTCACGGCGCAGGTCAAACTGCTGCTGTTCCAGCGCGTCGAACTGGCCCTTGTAGCCGGCATTGATGGTCTTTTGCCGATCGCTGATTTCGCCATTGATAAATTCGCGCACTTCGTCGCGGTATTCTTTGGCGGAGATACGGTAGTGCTCGTACGCGGCTTCAAAACTTTTGCGTTCGCGCTTGATTTCATCTTTGGCGTCAATCACTTCGCCGCGAACGCGGTACGAGGGCATCATGCGCACTTGCCCGGCAGCCAACGCAAAGCTGCTCATCAGCAAAAGAGCTGCAAATACGCTAAACATGCGCAAGCGTTGGCTGGTGCGGCGCGAAAGCAGAGGGGCAATGTTCATTATTCGCCCTCCGGTTCGGTCGTGAGGTTGTTGAGCACGTCGCCCAAACTTTTGAGCTTGGCCGCGCGGTCTTCTTGCAAGTCTTTGATCGCCGCTGCTTTATCTTGCATGCGCTGCCAAGCGACGTCGACCAGCCCCAAATGCGCCTCCAAGAGGATATCTGCCAGCCGGCGCTCTGCGGCGCGAATTAACCCATAGCCGACCTGCCGCGCCATCGTGCGCGCGTCGTCTTCATAACTACGGACGGTTATTTGGTATTCGGCAATATTGCGTTTTTCCACGGCTAGCACTTGCGCGATTACGCCGATGCGCTCACTCGCCCGCGCCGAGATCGTCCTGAGAATCCCATGCATCTGCTCGCCAAGCGCATTGAGTTGCACGCGGGTCGTGCGCAGGCGACTGGATTCCTCCGTGTGATCGCGCAGTTCCTCCAACACGCCGACATACGTCGCCTGTTCTACCATCTGGGCAGCGAGCAAGTTGGCGCGCACCACGGCTTCATCACCCGACACTTTGTCGCCAGCACCGATCGATTGCGCTGCGATTTCCACGTCTTGGTTGTACTCTTCGATTTCGCGATAAGCTCGGCGCAACTCGTCTTTGCAAGTTTGCAATTCAGCGCGCAGCGCAGCTTCTTTTTCCTTGGTGAAAATAATGTTGTTGTCCTGAAACAGGTGTTCATTCAGCATTTTCTCGACCGACAACACGTCGTCTTTGACCTTGGCCAAGTTGGCTTTGAGCACGCCGCCTTCGCCCGACAATTCGGCAAATTTGTTGTCGACGCTGCTTTGGCGCTCGAGGTATTCGCCTTTGCTGGCAGGCACTTTGGCAAATGCTTCTTCCCATTTCGTGCGGTTGGCCTTCAGGGCATCTGCCTTGGCCTTTTGTTCCGGATTCATGCGATCGTAGGCAAAGCTGCGCAGCAATTCGACAATTCGACGGCCGATTTCCAGCGATTTGTTCTCCGCTTCGATCACGCGCATCCACGAATCTTTTAGCGCCGGAAACATGTCCAAGCGGCTGGTTTCGCGCAAAGCCGCGTCGATCGTCTTGGCCAACTTATCGGATTCTTTGACATCTGCTCGCTCCGCGCTCATGTCGTCAAACAGCGTCACCACGCGCTGCATGTCCTCATCGCGTTCAATGTATTTGGCAACGCGATCCGATACGGGCCGAACGACTGTATATTCATCACTATTTCGGTTTAGCAGCCAAGTAAAAAACTGCTCCAGATTCTTGTCGCTTTCGGCAAAGCGGCGCAATTCACCGGTGATCGCGCTAAAGCGTTCGTCAACTTCTTGGTAGGCGGCATCCGCTTGTTCAAATTTCTTGGCCACCATGTTGATGCGACCGCGCAACACGGCCGCTTGCACCGCGACGTTGTCGTCGGTCACGGTCAACAGCAAGACTTCCAAGGCTTCCAGAGCCAATTGCGGTTTATTACCAGCGACATAAGCGGCAGCCAATTCGAACAGGGCTTCTTCATACACTTGTGAATTGCGATCGACCAATTGGTAGTGGTAAACCGCGTCATCGAATTTTTTCTGCTGCAAATACAAGCGACCCAGCGCGAGGTTGCAATAATCCATCACCGTTTGATCGACCCGGCCCGGCTCGTCTTTGGATTTGGTCTTATTGGACTCCACCACATCGCGAAATTCTTTGAGCGCGTCTAGCGGTTTGTTTTGCGCAACCAAAATCGCGCCCATATAGAACCGCGAATTGGGCCACTTCGGCTCACCGCGCTGAACTTGCTCTAAAAACGTGCGCGCGCGCTCAAACGATTTGCCGGAAAAAAACGCGCGGCCAAATTGATACAGCAATTCACTTTTGCGCTGCCCAGACGGAATGCTGTCCAAGCGTTTTGCATACATTTCGACATCTTCCATGTGGTGGAGCCGGACGGAAATGTCCGCCAACAATTGCAGCGCTTGCTGAAACGTTTTGCTGGTCGGCGACTTGGCCAACGGATCCAAATAACGCTTGGCGCCCATAAAGTTGCGCATGCGGAACAACGCATCGCCCAGCATGAACAGCGCATCGCTGTAGTCGCGCGTGAGCTGGAATTCTGAGTTGTTGACCAAATCGACAAGCAAGACGGAGGACGTGCCCAAGTTCCCGCGCTCATAAGCGATTTGCGCTTCCACATAACGCCTGTCCAGCGGATAGCGGCGTTCTTTGGCGATGGCATTTTTCAGATCTTCATCGATCACGCCCACTTGAGATCGCACGTTGTCCGCGTCCTGTTCGATCGGGCGCACTGCGTCCGCCGCGTACGCACCGCGCGCCACGGGCGTCGCCGCCAGTGCGCAAAGAACAACCAGCGCTGTCAGTCGGGGGATGAACTGCATCCATATAGGCGTTTGTACGCGCATTCGTTCCATTCCTGTAGCCTGTCTCTGCTGTCACATGCACCGGCTGCTGTCACATGCTCTGGCGCTGATCGGTTTTTCTCGCTGTCGGCCCAATGATTGGCCGCTGAACCGGCGTTGCTATTTCGGCGTGCCCTTGGCGTCTCCGGCCTCTTCGCCTGGTTTAGCCGTCTTATTCTGCACTTGTTTAACTTCGTACTTGATGTAGGGCTTGTCTTCCAAATCCGTGCCGACGCCACCGCGCTCATAGCCAACTACGGATACCTCAGTAACGCGGCCACGTTGGGCGTAAAAGGTGTAGGACGAACGCAGTTTGAACAGGTACCCCTCAAGATAGCTGAACAAATCCGAATTGCCGCGGTACGTCATTTCCACTGTCAAGGCGTGGTTGCCCGGAATGACCGAGCCGTTGAAAATCTCAAATTCTTTGCGGTTGTTCAGCAACCCATTGGTATTGTCTTGAAAATAGATCTTCTTGCCGTCCAAGAAATACAGCACATCTTTGAGTTCAAAAAAGCTGCCCATTTCATTCTTGTGCACCAACACCGCGCGCGATTCCGCTACGACGTTGTCCAAAATCTGCTCCTTGAGCAGTTGCAGCTTAGTTTTCGTATTGTAAATGCGCTCTTTAATGTTGACGACGCGTTCTTCGAGCCCGCGCAGCTTGGCCTCGTATTGGGCATCGCCTGCCGCAGGCACCGCCGCGTCTTGTGCGTCGGCGGGCTTTGCCGCAGCGTCGGCGGGTTTGGTTGGATCTCCTGGTTTGGCTGCAGGATCCGCAGGTTTGGCCGGGTCTGCCGGCTTGGCTGCCGGATCTGCGGCTTTGGCGGGCTCTGCCGGTTTTGCAGCTGGATCCGCAGGTTTGGCGGTATCTGCCGGTTTGGCGGCTGCGGCGGCGGGTTTGGCCGGAGCGGCGGGACCGGCGGGTTGCGCCGCCGCGGCCAGTGGCGCGATCGCCAGGGCGACAAGCAGAGCCGACGCGACGTGGCGCAGGTTCCGCAGATGGGTCGCCAATTGATTTGGGTAAATTCGCATAATTCCTCGTTTCGATTGCAATTTATCGGTCTTTGTCGCCCTAGATCCTCAAAAACCACCCGCCGAATTCATTCGGCATTCAAACACGAGCGGCTAAATTTATTCGGCATGGCACCCGCTGTGCTTGCCCTGCCCCAATTGTACGCACCAGGCACACATTCAGATCGATTCGCGCTGCGGTTGCCGCGCATTTTTCACACAAATCGACAGAATCACACACACCAACACTGGTTTTGCCATCCGGCTGGCCTGCGACGCCGCGGCAAATCCGCAAGGCGTTTTAGGTATTTACACAGAAAATAGCCCACGCCGCGAACCAGTCGCAGCGCAAAACAATCGCGGAGCATAGCCCCGCCGACGCGCAGCGTCAAATCGGTGATCGATGCATTTGGCGTATGTTCCGGAAACTGCGTTCTAACTGAATCTGACGCTCCAGATGGAAGTGCGGCTGTATCCGTGACACTGCGCCGCTATTTTTGCAGGGGGCTCCACGCAGCTGGTGCTTCGGCCACGGCCGTCGGAAAGAAATCAACGATCCTGCCCAACAAAGCGTCAAGTCCGACGCGGGTTAGCGATGAAATGGCCAGTACCGGCTGTTTCAAATCGTCGCTGAGTTGTTTGGCTTGGTCGGCGGCATCTGCGCCCAACAAATCGATCTTGGTCAACACAATGAGGCGCGGTCGGTCGAGCATCGCGGGGTTGTACGCGCGCAATTCGCGTTCCAGAACGATCATTGCCTCTTGCGGCGACTGGTCTTCCAGCGGCGCCAGTAAGAAAAGCAGGAGACGACACCTTTCAATATGGCGCAAAAATTGGTGGCCCAAGCCTGCGCCATCAGCGGCTCCTTCAATAAGTCCAGGAATATCCGCGACTGTGAACACGCGCCCAGCGTGACGCACCACGCCAAGATTGGGCACAAGCGTTGTGAACGGATAATCGGCAACCTTGGCTTGACTGGCCGAGATCACACGGATCAGGCTCGATTTTCCGGCGTTGGGATAGCCGACAAGCGCCACATCGGCCAGCAGTTTGAGCTCAAAGCGCAGCGTCTTTCGTTCTCCCGGTTGGCCCGGATTTGCGTGATCGGGGGCTTGGCGCGTCGCGGTTGCAAAATGTTGGTTGCCCCAACCGCCGTTGCCGCCTTTTAGCAAAATGATCTGCTGACCTTCAGCCACGAGATCGGCCAATAATTCGCCGCTTTCGTTGTCAAATACCTGGGTGCCGGGCGGCACGGGCAAGGTCAGCGATGCGCCGTCTTTGCCGGATTTGCGCGAGCCCATTCCCTGCTTGCCGTCTTCGGCGCTGTAAGCACGCAAGAAATGATAGTCCAACAACGAGCGCGAACGCGCGTCGGCCACGAGGATCAGATCTCCGCCGCCACCGCCGTCGCCGCCGTCGGGACCGCCGCGCGGTGCGAATTTCTCACGCCGAAAGTGCCGGCTGCCGTGGCCACCCGCGCCGGACGCGGCGACGATAGTGGCTTGATCAATGAATTGCATAGTGAATCCTGAATGCGTTGCACGCCCAAGCGCGCTTGTATGTTAGCACGCATTGTCGCGCAAGCTGTCGACAAAATGCTTGTCCGTTGGTATTTAACGGCCATGCAACGTCGCGCCTTTCTCCAACTTGTCGCAGTTTCGGCCAGCGCGGCTTCGCTGTCCGGCCCGCTGTCGGCCGTATTTGCGCCACAGGCAGGCTGGAACATTTCAAATAATGGCGTATTTCCGGGGGCATTGCTGACCGTCCAGCTGGATGCGGCTACACCGGCGGGCGCGCAGGTGCATGTGATCGTGCGGCACGCAGGCGTCGCCCACGATCTGGCCCGTTACGCGGTTGCGGGCGAGGAAACGCTCACTGTGGAAACGCCCTATCCCTTTGCCACATTGGTCAAAGGCGATTTCGCGGTCGAGTTGCATTTGCGACGCGCAAACAGGCTGTTGCAATCGGCGAGCGTTGGCACATATCGGGTCACGCCTTGGCGATTCAGCGTATGAAACAGCGAAGGCGGGCACTTTTTGCCGTGATATGTGCGCTGAGTCTATTGACTTTACTGCCTTTGGCTGCGGACGGCAAGGACAAAGCGCCCAAGGCGGACGTCGCCGCGCAAAAAGCCCAGCCCAAAACGGTTGCCGTCCCGCCCGTAGAGCTGCCCCAAGTGCGAATCAACAAAGTTGACGTGTCCAACTGGCCACAAGTGCGTGTACTTGCAACCATTTTGGACGACACCGCGCGGCCGATCCAACTCAAGGCCGTCAAGAAATTGGTGGTCAAGGACGCCAAGTCCAAAAACGCCAGTCCGCTGATTTCATTTCAGTTAGGCCAACCGCTTGAAGGACGCAAAGACGGCAAAATGCAGCCGCTGGACAAAACCGGGTTGACGTCGGCGGTCGTGTTTGTCGTTGCGGGCTACCAGGACGACGCGTTGCGCAACGGCAGTTTGGGCAAACGCGTCAAAGATGCTGTAAATTCAGGATTTAAGCCGCTGGGCAAAACCGATCGCAGCAATTTGATTTGGTACAACGATCGCATCCACACCTACGTGGGGCTCAAGGGTAAGACCGGCGAATTGACCGATATCGAGGAAACTAGACGTGATTGTTATAGGGCGCGCAGTGAAGCCCTGTCCGGGTTGGACATCACGCTAGGTCCGCCGCCTGCCAAAGACGCGCCGCCGATCGCGCCTGGCACCGATTTGTGCGGCTTGACCAATGACAGCAAAGGCATTTTGGACTTGGTCAAGGGTCAGAGCACGGCCTTTGAGGGTTTTTTTCCGCGGCTGTTTAACCTAGGTCAGCCGTTTTATGCCCACTCGCGTTATTGCAAACTGCCGCGAGAATCGCTGAAGAAATTCGGGGAGTTTACCGCCGACAACCTCAATGCCAAAAAAGCCGAACGCGAGATCCTGCGCGGCAAGGGTGAATGGCTGGACTACGAAACGTCGGCGTTTGACGAGGCGTTGCGGCTGCTGATTCAGGACGGCAAACCCGAAGAGCTCAAAAGTATCGTGATCTTGAGTGATGGCCGCGATGGCTACTTCCGCGATCTGGACCTGTGTCAGGAAAATCCGCCCAAAGAGTGCGCGACGCTGACCGGTGAAGCAAAAAAGGCCTGCATGGCCAGCTTTTTGCGCGATCGACTGATCGCCCAACAAGCTGAATTTAAAGAGCAGGCGGTCCATTGGATCGGGCTTGCGCGCACTGCAAATATCCGCGTTTTTGCGGTCGGCCTCGGCATGCTCGGTCAGGCGTTTGAACTCGATCGGTTGCGCGTACTGGCTGAAAGAACTGGCGGAACTTACCGGCAGGCCGAACGCGAGGAAAATCTGGCCAGTGAAATGATGGCGACCATGGCGGAAGTCACGGGCCAATTGGCTATTGATTTTACGATGCAAAATCCGGAAAGCGATCGCGTGGATTTGAGCTTGAAGTTGGCCGTCGAACTGGATCCATCGATGGTCCGCGGCGACATCGGCAAGCTGGAATCCCAGCAAATGACGGCTGAAATCGTGCCGCCGCTGGCGTTGCGCGAGCAAATCGAAAAGTCGATTCGCGGGATCGCCGTCAAGTTGCAGGATTTGCTTGGCTACAAATTGTACGTGATTGTGGGGCTGGCCGCTTTGGGATTGGCTGCCATCATTGCATTATTGATTGTGTTTTTGGTGATGCGCAAAATTTGGCGCAAGATCACAGGTAAATGATGCCAAAAGAACAACAAGTGGCCCAAGCCGCGCCGCTCAAAAACACCATCGATCTCAACGTCGGCGGCAGTTCCGGCGCGCGCGACTACATGATCGTGGCCGGCGAAAAGCGCCAGATTCAAGGCGCGCGCATCGTCACTTTTCTAGACGACCCGAGTTGGGATTTCAGCAAGTTGGTTCATCCGGACCCCAACGGCCACTACATCCATCCGCGCAAGTTGAAAGGGCAAGAGCTAAATGATCTCGCGGGGGTGCAGCAGGTCGTCGATATGGTGGTCATCCACTCCGATATTACGGCGACGTCGCGCGATTGCTTTCGCGTGCTGAAAATGCGCGGTTATTCAACGCATTTCATGATCGATTGGGACGGCACGATTTATCAGGGCACCGACGTCATGAAGATGGCGACGCATGCCGCTTCGGATTTGCGTGAAAGTGTCAATAATTTCAGCGTCGGCATCGACTTTAACTGCTTGTTGACCAACTTGATCGGCAGCAAGAAATCCGACGACGGCACCGCCGGCGTGGCCAGCCAAGTCGCCGCCGGCGGCGTGCGCCGCGTCAGCGCCGAGACCGAAGTCAACGGCGTCAAGTGGAAGGGCCTTGGCTACACGGACTTGCAATACGATGCTTTGATTCGGTTATTGCGCGAGTTGAACGTGCATTTTCCCAAATTCAAGCTGGCCTGCCCGATGGATGATCGCGGCGAACCGATCTGGCAAATGATCGAGGCGATCGATACTGAAAAGATGGGCATTTATGGCCATTATCACCTGACTGCGACCAAGATCGATCCGGGTCCGGGCATGGATTGGGCGCGGCTGATCCAAGGGCTGCAAAAGGAGTCCAATGAACTGCCGATCGAGCTGCAAAAGGGTGTAACAATTGCGAGTTTGCTGACCGAGGACAAGGTCAAGCAGCTGACCGACGTGTATTACAAAAACACGGAGAAGAACGAAAACGGCGGTTTTTACCCGATTGGCTTGGGCGGTCAGTGGCATGGCGGCATTCACCTGCATGCGCCTAAGGGCACGGAAGTGCGGGCGATGTTGGATGGTGTGGTGGTGGCTGCGCGCAACGGTGCAACGCCGGAACTCGGCAGCAATAATTTTGTACTGTTGCGCCACGATGTGCCGTTTGATCCAAAGGATGACAAGAAAGTCTTCACTTTTTATTCGCTGTACATGCACTTGCTGCGGTTTGACAGCGATTTGGACAAAACCGACGCGGAGTTCAAGGGCAAGGGGGCTGGCGCAGGCGCCGCCAAGGACGACCAAGCCAGTTGGGAAATGGCCCCTGAATGGGTGACCAACGCGAGGCGCGGCAATACCGGCAAACCGTCTGAGGACGACGAAGCAGCTAAAGCTGTAAAAGTAGAAAACAAAGCGCCAAAGACGGATCCGGCAAAGAAGAAGGCGGAAAGCGCCAAGGACGCGGACAAAAAGGGCAAGGAAAAAGGCAAAGCGGCCGATGCGGCGAAGGCGGAAAAGAAGAAACATCAGGAAGAAGAAGAGGAAAATGGCGAAAAAGAGGATGTAAAACCGTTCTTGGATGTGGAAAAGCATTTGGCGGCGCTCAAGCGCGGCGATGTGGCGCTGTTTGCCGCCGACGGCAGCGATCAAACCAAGGTACCCGCCGGCAAAGCCATTGGCCGGATGGGCAATTTCGGCGAGGAAACCGGTTCAGATGGTGTGCTGCATGTGGAAATTTTTGCCGACGGTCGTTGGCGCCAAGTCGTCGATCTGTTGGGAACGCATAGTGAATATTGGATCGAGCTGGAAAGCGACACCGACGACAATTTGATGGTCGACAGCACCGATCTGCTGCGTCTGGTGACGCCCGACACGGCGAGTCATGCGCGGCGCAAAGCGGACTCGTTTCTGACGACGACGCGTCGGGTGGATAGTGAAGATATCCATGGCTTTTTTAACGGCGACAACGGCGACGATTTTGCCCGCGCGACGCTGCGCAAAGCCATCACGCGGCATGTGAGCGAGTGGAGCGACCAAGTCGACTGGTTCAAATCGATGTCCGCTGCCCAAGGTTGGCCCGATCGCGTCACGGAGATGACCAAGCTTTTGCAAGACGATCAAGGGCGTTGGCGCAAAACCCTTTTTTCGCAGGAAATCTCAAAACAGCTGCCGTTTATCTGGCTCAATGAGGCCGTGGCCAAGCACATCGGTCTGGATACCGGCGCGTCGTGGGATGGTCTGCTGTACCATTTTCACCCAGTACACTTTCTGATGTGGCTGACTTTTCACACCAATACCCGCGTACGTGTGTTGGCCAAGGGCAAAGACAAAAAAGGCCTGATGAAGGCCCGCGAAAAAGAACTGGCGGCCGACGCAGCGCGCAAAGCCCGCGGAGAATTGCCCGAAGACGACGATCACGGCCTGCCGCCTGAATTGGATGCGGGCAGTGAAATCAGCGATCCGACTGAAGTGCTTCAGGAATTGTGGGATGTGCCGCAGCAGCCGGGCGAATGGCAGCGCAAAGCGGGAAGCGACGAATAGCCCCGTGCAAAGGAATTGAAATCCGTGGGAACTATTGCATTTTACCCAGGTTCTTTTGACCCGCTGACCAACGGCCACGTCAACATCATCGAGCGCGGTTTGCGCGTGTTTGATCACGTGATCGTGGCGATGGCGCGCAATGTCCACAAACAACCCATGTTTACTCTCCTTGAGCGCCAAGCGCTCGTGCGCAGTTGCTTCGCGGGTGAAACCCGCGTGGAAGTGATGTTATTTGAAGGCCTAATGGTCGAAGCCGCCCGCAGCGTCGGCGCCACCGCCGTGCTGCGCGGCCTGCGCGGGGTAGCGGACTTTGAATCGGAATTTCAGATGGCGACGATGAACAACCTACTGTCGCCGCAACTGGAAACCGTTTTCATGATGACTGAGAAGTCGCACTTCTTCGTGTCATCCCACCTCGTGCGCGAAGTCGCGGGCTTGGGCGGGGACGTGACCGCGCTGGTGCCAGCGGTCGTGTGCGAGGCGTTGCAAAAACGTCAGAGTGCACTTTAAG
This sequence comes from Klebsiella pneumoniae, assembly GCA_945889325.1. Classification (GTDB taxonomy): domain Bacteria; phylum Myxococcota_A; class UBA9042; order UBA9042; family UBA9042; genus CAMDBH01. Next base: position 7,439 of record CAMDBH010000027.1, on the reverse strand, counting down.
GCGCAGCACGCGGCCCCGGGGCGCGCCGCGCGATAAGCATTCTCGATCGGGTTCCACAATTTTGGCATAATGACAAGAAGATGTATCGGTCTGTCGTTTCATGGGCGATCGGATACCGCGTCGCGCGCGCTGTCCTTGAGCGCATTGCGGCCGTTGAACTGCGTCCACGTCTGGCGTTGACGACGCCGTTCGTCGTCGTTGAGCCCACTCAAACCGGATCCACCAATCTGCCATTGGCAAGAATTGGCATTAAAAATAGGCGGTTGACAATGCCTGAGCACGCGCGCAAGCTGGGTGCACCCCAACGCGAACCGCTCAAACTGACGGTGACTAAATGAAAGTTCGACTCAAATCCCGGATTTTGTGCTGCGGTGTCGCGTTTGCGCTCTGCGCCTACGCGTGCGGCCCAAAACCTGCCGACTCCGATGCTGCGGTCGGCGACGCCGACTTGGGCGATTTGGCGCTGGATGTCGTGATTCCGCTGACGGATTCTCAACAGGACACGCCCGCATTGCCAGACGCCGCCTTGGGAGACGAGATTGGCGATGCCGCCGACGCAGATGCCGCAGAAATCGTCGATGTCGTGATTCCGCCAGATGAACTACCCGATGCTTTGGCAGAAATCAGTGACGTGTTAGATGCCGCCGATGCCGCAGAAATCGTCGATGTGCTGATTCCACCTGATGACATCGCGGATGTCGTCGACACAGGCGAAATCGATCAAATTGCCGACTTCGATGCTGCACAACTCGATCAAAGCGAAGTCGCGGACAGCACCGACGCACAAAAAGACACTTTCTTGCCTGTCCCGGATCTCGGCCCGTGCGTCAGCAAGGATCTCACGCTCTACGCCGATTCCCTTTCCGACGACGGCACTTGCACCAGCGCGTGCGCGCCGGATCACCCGTGCGTCTGCGGCGATTGCGCGTGGGTGCAGACGCCGCCGCTGGTGCAACAGCGCTGGGGCGCCAGCAGCGTGTGGACGGGCACGGAGATTGTGATGATTGGAGGCCTGCAAGGCGGTATCGGTTACGAATTCCCTATCACGGCAGAGCGTTGGAATCCGAAATCCGATAAGGGCTGGGAAATGATCGACACGCCTCCGACCAAGCCGACGCTGCGCGGTGTCGAGACGCATTGGGATGGAACTTACGTTTGGGCAATTGTCGAAGCGCCACAGTTAGGCAGCAAGCTTGAGCAAGAAGAGTATTCTTTTCGCTGGGATCCGAAAACGAATACTTCGGTCAAATTGGCGATGAACGGGCGGTCATTCGCGACAATACCTGGCGGTCGGTCAACAGTTTGGGCTGCAGGGCAATTTTTCGAGGAAGGTGGAATTGTCCAGCCTGGTGGCGGCGCAATGTACCGGTTTTCATTGTATTCTGCCGAGTCGGACGCGTGGCAGACGGTGGCTTTCCCAGAGAATTTGGTCCTCAACAATTACTTTACGATAGCTCAGGGAATGTGCCTGATGGCGTCTGATAACGATATTTTCATTTATAATTGAGGATTTAAGCCTGCGCTTGGATCCGGCCTCGATGCCAAAAAGCCCATAACACTGCGATTTAATGTGCCTAATAAGACTTGGTCGGTGATTTCACAGGCGATGCCCATCGAAACGATCACGTACCCGTGCAGCGGCGCGGGCATCGCGACCGGCACAGAGACCGGCTTCGTCGTCTGGGGCACGATTTTCGATCCAAAGGTGAAGTACGGCTTCAAGCCGAGTCAAGGCGCGATTTACAATAAGGTAACGGATTCATGGACCACGATGTCGCTATTGGCCGCAAATGTGTACGCAGTCAACACCCATCGGCAATCGCAACTGGTTGGCGGCACCATCTACGCGTATGGCCAAGCTTTTCTGGATGAAAGCCAGCCGGCGGAGCAGGATCTTTTTTTCAAAATTCGCACTGTCGCGCGCTACCACATCAACAGCGACTCTTGGGATTTTCTTACGCCGGTTGGCTTTCCAAGCGATCGGCGCAGTTACACCGGCTTCATCGCCGTCGACAATGAGTTGTATCTGTTCGGCGGCATCGACGGCCCGCAAAACGCCAATATTATTCACAAAGATGGCGTGCGCCTGGCATTGCCCGGGAGCAAGCCATGAAGTTCAAAATTTTGTTACTTGTCGTGTGTGCATGGTTAGGCGTCGCGTTGCCGGTGCGTGCGGATTCGCCGCAACAAAATGCCAATTGGCCGTGGCAATTGCTCAACGGCGGCTACAACTCGACGGTGCGCGGCGCTTGGTTGCTGGCGCTGCCGGATTTGCCGGCGAACGACAAAATGTTCAAATTATTCCAAGATGCTGCGTTGTTCATGGGCGCGGATCAGGGCGGCATTTCGCGCTCCGTCTTGCCCGACGGACCCAACACCACCGATCTAGCCAACAAATTCGGTCGCGACTGGGAAGTAGTCAACGGCGGCCGCGGCGTCAGCGACAGCGCCTGCGGCGGCTACGGTGCTTTGGCCGGACCATCCTGCGGCAATGGCGGGGCAAACGTCAATGCCCATGGGCCGTTGCTCTATGGCGGGCCACCATCGGTGCTCAATACCTACGATATCGGCGGCATGGCTGCAGGCGGCTGGCCAACCAGTCTTGGACCGACCGGGCTCAATGTGCTCGATGCGATCTCTGATTTCTGCCTGTCACCCACCGGCCACTTGCAGCGAGCAACCGGACCCGTGTACGTGCTCTCCGGCAATGCGGAAGCCGGCGAGCTGCATTTTTCGCCGGATGCCGGTCGCCAGTGGTTTCCGCTCGCGCCGCAGTGCGCGTTGAACGCCAGCATTGGTTACCGCGCGCTGGCGGTTGACGCGGGCAAGCCGGGCCACGTCGTGGTCGCATCGCGACCAGACGGCAACGGAATCCACGACGTCGGCGGTTGCAAGAGTGCCGAGGACAATCCGTGCAGCGCGCGGCAGGTGGCCTGGACCAACGATGTCGGACTGCAAATGTTCAAAAGCCTGCAAAGCACGGCGGCACAGAACGCCGCGACCCCGTTTGACATTGACCTCGCTGGGCACGCTTCAGCCACCGATGACGCACATGGCTGGCGTTTTTCGATGATTTCGCATCTGGTGCGGACGAGTTTGGCTGGCGCGACGAGCAATCACGTTTGTCCGTACGACCCGGCGGTGCGCCTCGCTCACGATAATGCCTGCACCCCAAAGCCAGGGGTGAGCGTTTGCCATGGCGCGAAGGCAACCGGCGAAGATAAAGCGGAGCAATCTTGACCGGATACCAGCGGCAGCTGCTTCTGCACCCCGATCGGCGATCCGAATTTCCAAACCGCAACGGACGAAATCGCCTACTGCGACCCCCCAGCCATCCAAGACCTCAGCATCGACCCGCGCAATGGCTTCGTGTACGCCAATACGTCGGCGAACCGCGCCGCGGTCCTAAACGCCGCTGGCGTCGTCGTCGTGCCTGCCGTCGCTGGTTCCGCTGGGTTGCTGCTTTCCAGAGACGGTGGGCGGATTTGGGAGCGCTTTGGCGCGGGCACGTGGCTCAAGTGGTCGCCGACCGGTTTTGTAATTCAAGACACCAAGACGGAAGTCAAGTCGCCGCTGGCCATTGTTGATCCTGAGTCGCGCGGCGCGCAACTGCGCACTCGGCAAGGCTTGTACCTCCCAGAGCCCGAGCAAGCCGTGTGTTCTGCTTTTCCGGATTTTTGCGCGGGCGACGACGTCGCTTTTGACCTCAACGCCCAGCCGGAATATATCGAATCAATGAGTACAATCAGCCAGTCGTGGCAGCCTTGCCCGGGACCGAACGCGCCGCACTACCTGAACGACGGCGTGGACAGCGGACGCGTAAGGGGGCAACTCGTCGCAACCATCGCTGCGACTTGGCACAATCCGATGAAACCGGCGCAGATTCTGTCGGGCGTGTTTGTTGCGGCCCAGTCCGATGATTGCAATGCAGCTAACCCCCAGGGCACGCCTGGCGCCTTGATCTTCCGCGACACTTCGAATTTGGTGCCAACCAATTGGGAAGTGTTGTTTGAATCGGACTTTGGTGGCCTGCAAACGGACAATTTCGCGTGGCGTTGGGACTCTGACGCATTGGTCGGCCCAGCCCAATGGTACGTCGCCGCACCCGGGATGCCATATCTTAAACTGCCGAGATTCATGAGTCATCCGGATGCTGCCGCGGTCGAGGGCGATCGATGCCGGATGAAGTACTTGACAGCGGCTGTTGCGCCCAGCGATTCGCGCGTACTTTACGCGTGGGCGCAAGGGGTTGCAGTGATAGGCAATTCTGGGCACTGTGTCAACAGCTCAGGGTTGTGGCGATCGCTGAACCGCGGTCTGTCGTGGCATCCTGATCTGGTGCACGCCGATCCACAAGCGCAAACAATTCGAGCGTAGTGAACGCGCCGACGCTGACGGTGTCGCCGCACAGCCCCTACGTTGCCGTGGTCGGCCACAGCGCCACTTGGAATTTCGCCCAATTGTACATGCCCGCGACCCTAGGCAACGTGACGTCGGCCATCGTCCAGCCCAATGTGCAAATGTCGCAGTTATGCAATCTAAATCAGCCAATTTGCAACGCTTGTAACTATGGGTTTTCTGGCGCGACAGCGTACGCGATGAATGGAGACTGTGATCATTCGATTGCACACGCCAACATCTGTCAGGCCATGCAAGCGCCCGATGCCGATATATTCGAGTGCAAATACAGCACGTCGGACGGTGCTGCCCAGTGCGGTCCTTCGGGCGGCAAGGCGCATTTCAGCCAGTGTGCAGTAGTTCCGGCATGGAAACAGCCAACTATCGCTGAGCTGAACGCGGCGCCCGGACCCGATTTGACGAAATGGACAGGACAACAGCCGACTGCCTATTCGGCGGCGTTAACATGCGCCGCTTGCTCACCTTTTCAGCTGGCTTCGGCCGCTGTCTGGAACGTATTGGCGTTCATGCCAATCGCAGCATTTCCTTGCTGCACCCTACAATCAGATCTCACGCAACGCGATTGGCGCGACTGGAATGACCTACCAGGCAGCCTCTTCTGCATGTCATACAGCATAACTGATTGGAAGATTCTCGGTCCGAAATTCAGCGCGAGCCGCGGCCAGACAGCGGGTAGCGTGCCGGGCCTCGCCCGAATCGGTCTGCCGGGCAAGGAACAGTTCGTCGTCGGCGCAGAAGATCAGTCTTCCGGTGTTCAGGCGGCCGCAGGGGTAAAGGCAGGAAACGCCAGCGAATTTTTGGGAATTCACGCCCCTGGGAGCGTGTCGCTGCCCAACAACTGCTTTGACAATGGCGTTGTCGACGGCGCGCCGGCGGCGTGCCCGATGCGTGCGATGGACGCGGTCATTGGCGACCCAAACGACAAGCTAGGCAGCAGCGCGTGGGGCTTGATCAACGACTCCGGGATTGCCGTGCCAAATCCAGAACTCCCGGCGCAAACGCCGCTGTCCGCGCCTGGCAGCTTCTTGCGGTTGGCGCGTATGACAAAACTGGATGCAGCCGGCGGTGCATTCCAGCCGAACATCGATGCTTATCCAGAACTGTTCGATTGGCGGCAGCTATGGATGGCGAAGGTGCGATACCACCTGCCAACCCGAAGATCGAAGACCTACCCCACCTGGTTTTTCAACGGCCTGGGATTCGGCTAGGCGCCGGCCTAGTTCGCGATTCCGGAATGCCTCGCATGGCTTTCGGCCAAGGGAACGCCGCGATGTCGCTGCTTTTTGTTAGTCTGCCCGGCGCCGGCGTTGCGGTAGTCAACACCAAAGCCGTTGCGTTCACAACGCCGGCACCGCCCGCCGACGCAACTTGGAAAGCCCAAGTTTTGTTTCAGTCGTGCTTGGAAGCAGACGGGGTGAAGGCGGACGGCGAGAACGACCCGAACGGCGCGTGTAATCTCGGCGGCGCGCCAGCAAAAAGAGACAACGGCGTATGTGTTACGGACGTCGCCTACTTTGGTGGGTATCTTTACGCAACCGTCGGCAAGCCGTTGATCTATGCTGTCGGCGCAGGAGCTCCAGCAACCCACTGTAATACCGTTGTTACTCCGGGACTGTATCGCGTCAAGCTCAGCGCGATGCCAACGAGCAATGACGTTTTGCGCTTGGTGCCCGGCCCCGGCGCGACGGCCGAAACGCCGACGGCATTCGCGGATCCGCGATCGATCGCGGTCACTGCAAAGGACGCCACATCACCGATTTTCATCGTGGTCGCCGACTGGGCGGTGCCTAACGGAACCAACAAATGTTCGGCGGGGCTGTGGCGGTGGCAAGGTCCAACTGACAATCTCCGCTTGAAAATTGGCCACTGGGACTACATCGCGCGACAGGAAAAAATCATCGCGATGGCATGGCTCGACGCAGCCAAGCACCTTGTCGCGTTTATTGTGACCAACGACCAGCGGCACCAGTTTGGCGAATCGTTTGGCGCGAACTACGTATGGCCCAATCCGCTCGCGGCGCTCAATCAAGCGCCAAGTCAAAATATTGCCGATGATGTCGCGCGTTTCACACCATCGCATGCGGGCGCGTACGCCATCAGGGCCGCGGATGTCAGCGGCAAGACCAATTCGAACTACCCAGCTCTAGCTTGCGGTGATACTGCTAACTGGGCTCAAAGTCTAGCGTTCGTGGCAACCTGCGAACCAACCGACGCAAATGCCAAGTGCATTCCGTTGGGCGTCGCTAAACTTGGCGACTCGTCGGGCGGCCTGCTGAGCGCGGGTAGCCGATTCAGTTCGATCGCCGTCAATCCGGAAAAATCGCTTGGAGACTTAGCTGTGGGCACGATTGGCGGACAGGGAGCGTGGTGGATTTCAGCGGTTGAACTGGTCAACAACTTTCCGGGGTTAGCCAGCGTGCTTGGCGGGGTCGAAAAATTCGGCCTCGGCCCCCTCGGCCCCGGCTGGGTCAACACCGGCACTTGGCTCGACAACGCATGGCGCTGGAATTTCGCTGACGGTTACTGGAAACAAGAGCCCGCGATCGCCACACCCGCTTGGATCGACAGCCAACTCGGCAGCATTCGCGACGCGGGGATGTGGTATTCCATAGGTGTTTCGCACAGTCAGGCCGCCGACGCGGCGACCAACGGCATGGGCAATGCCGCCGACAACTTCGCATTCATCTCGCAACAAGACGTGCCGGGACCGGTGATCGAGCGTGCGCAGAACGCGATCGACAACACATTCATCTTGGATGCTGCGGGCTTTGGCAGCAAAGGCAATGCGCAGGTCAGCCGCGCGCGCATCACGCTGAATCAAGCGCTGGTGGCGGGCGGCAGCTGACGCTCAATGGCCTGAAACTGATCGCAGTGTCGGAAGGCGATGATCCGACGCATCAAATCGCAATCACCGGCGCATTTCGATCAGGTACGAACATGCTGAACGCGCTGCTGGCCGATGGCACAGCCGATCCGGTTGCGCACTGGACCAAAGTAGAAACGGCTTTGGGAACTGCCAT
>CAMDBH010000026.1 GCA_945889325.1 Klebsiella pneumoniae | reverse complement strand
TCGAATTTTGGATCAAAAAGCCGGCGGAACACTATTTTTCACAAACAAGCTCTTCCTTGTTGACCGATGCTTTTTTGATTGACGCCTAACGCCGCGGCGCGCACCGTGGGAATTGTCGCCGATGGGGGCGAAATCAACGCTTTGTCTCTAAGGAGTCTCCAAATGCCAGCTACTTATCGCGAAATTGGTACCTTCACGGCCACTCTTCCGGCCAACGGTGTCGCCGATTTGGTGCCGCCGTTTGATATCGCCGATGTCAAGTGGTTTCAATTCCAATTTGACACCATTGCATCCACGGCAGCTGCTGACGCCGACGTCAGCGTCCAGTGGTACACCTCGTTGACGAAAGACGATTATCCCTAATTGGCAGACTTGCGGAATCGCGTATCTCATTTTCAAGTTGGTTGGAACGAGCAATGCGGGCGCCATCATTTCGACAGACTATTCACTGCGCCGGTTCATCAAGCTGGTGATTACCAACAACACCGGTTTCGCCAAAACTGTGACGGTCCGCGTGATTGGGCAGATGAAAGAGCGAACTACCTGATTGGTGGACCGATCGCGGTTCGACGCGTACGCTCAGGCATTCCGTCGCGTTTTGCGTTGTCGGTGGGCGATTGCGAGGTACGGGATGTTTGGCTGTTTTCAATACTGGCTTGCGCGGTCGCTGCTGACCATCTTGTTCGCCCTTGAACTGGTGATGTCAGCGCCGTGTCGTGCGGTGGAATTTGGACTTGGAACCGGAATCGCCCTAGGTGCGGTATCGCCCGGCGCAAGGCCGGTATTTAGGTCGGAATTCCGCGGGATCGCCTTTGTCGATTTTGCCGAAAAGCATCGGATCGAAGTCATGGGGGTTGTGTATGGATTCCCACGAACCACGCGCAAGTACGGGGTGCAGTATTTGCGGGAGGTCATCACATTTGGCCCAGCGTGGACGTTTAGCGCAGGTCTAGGGCTCCAAACCTGGGTGGCCTATTTTGACGAGACAACTGCCGTTACCAGAGATCCGACCTTGGCCTACGTGCCATTCGATGTTGGTTCTTACGGGTTGTCGGCCAGCACGCACGCGCGCTTTGCCGCGCCCAGCGGACTTACGTTGAATTTCGGGTTCGAAGCGTTCTACGGACTATGGGGCCTTGCCCAACCACTCACTCAGGAACATCCATACGATGCTGACGGCAACCGCGTTCGTGGTTTACCTCGCAACGATGACGTAAACTCACGCTTCGAGCATACGTGGGCGATCTTCGTCACCGTTGCAGTCGAGCTCTCAACTGCCGCAAGGAAAACCAAGTAATGTTCATGATTAAGCTTGACGATCTGCTGTGCTCCGCGAAGAACGGTGATGTGTCAGACGACGACGTGTCCGCCGTGTGCACTACGACGGTCACCGCCAAGAATGGGCAGACCCTGTCTATGCCGCCCCTAAACATCAAGCTGGGAAAATTCCACGAAAATACAACCAAAAATATCAATCAGATCATTAGTCTACCGCCGGTCGGTAGCAACTGGAAGGTCGGCGCTAACACAATTGAGGTTGTCTCGAGCAAGCTGAGCATCAAATTTTGGGACCACGACTGGATCGATGGCGACGATCAGGTTGGCGCGCTCGACTTCGATACGGATGGACTCTCCGCGGACAAGGCAGCGCTGAAGGCCGCGTCCGAGACAGAGGCCGAGTTCGTCAACAATCCCATGGCAATTGCCCCTGCGAAATATTGGTTGAAGACGAAGGTGTGGTGGCAAGACGACACGGAACTATTGAAAATATTTGGCAAACATCCCGTTAATGAGGCGTTGATGAAGCAGGATGCTGTCGCGACTGTGGAATCGCTCAAGAAATTTTGGCTGGGAGTTGGCGGCCTTGAGAATGAACCTTGGCCATTCGCCTTCATGAAAAAGAAGTCCGCAAGCGCAATTCGCGCAATCCTCCTTGCTTTTTTCTCGGATCTGGGAAGGTGTCTTGTGTTGACCGAACCGGACATCGATTGTCTTTACATGCCATGGAGTTGTGTGAATGCCGTGGCGATCGCGGTGGCGCGGCAGCGGCCGGATATTTTCGTGCAAATGTGCATGTCTTTTCTGCGTTTCGGTGAAGTACTTGTGCTCGACGCGAAGGGGAACTTAGCAGAAAAATTGAGTGCGAGCAGCGAGTTTCTCGAATCTTTGCCAGCGACGCGAGAAGACTGGAAAAAGCAGACAAGTGTAAAGAAAGAAGACGGTACCCCCGCCTTCGAGTCGCCGTTCGACAGTGAGCAGTTTCAGTACACTCTCAACGGGGAGAATTTTGACGTTTATGTGAAACTGGTACAAGAGAATTTAGGGAATTTGTGGACAGCGGATATTCGCTTACTCGACTGGATCGTGATGGGCTCGCTTTTGTCCAGCGTCCCCTATGAGATTATTTTTGACGAGGAGGAAAAATTCGGAATCAGTTCTTCAACCCTGACGATGAATAACGTCTCAGACCTAATCGAGAAAATTCTGACAACGAAAAACGAGGGCACGACCAGCAGCAGCGGCTTCGCGACCTCAATCACCGAGGCTGAAGTGCGAGATCAGATGACGCAGAAGGGTTGGGCGTACTGCATCTGGCAATTCCGCAACCTTGATGTAGATCGTCACCTTGTAAACGGTGATGTTCCGCAGGCCGATTTCCGGATCCGCGACACGACTGAAACGGGTTTCCAGGAACTCGTCTTGGGCGACTTCAATCTGTTTGTCCACACCGGCTCCTTTCTTTTGGATCGGGTCCGTAAATTCCACGCCAAATTCGGCCATCAAAACGAATGGGGCGCTGACTGGCTGCTAAATGGGCAATATATTGTGGTCACTAAGCTGACAGGAACGCGCATAATCAACGGGGAAACCCTCGTAGAGATTGAATATGTGTCCCATGGGCAATCGACCAAAACCAAAGTATTCGACAAGGCTGGAAACCAGGTGCCAAAGCCGATGCCCAGAATCACCAGATGGAATCTTGCCAAATTGGATTCACAGGCAATTATTCGTTGTTTCGGTTGAAAAGCACGGCGGCATCGACGCCGAACGGCAAACACCGCGCTAACCCCGCCAAATCACACCACCACCTTCATCACCGCGACCTGCACGCGGCTGGGCCGCTGGGCCAAGTTGGCGACATCGGTTGAGGATCAAGTCGCGGAGTTCGTGTCTAACGTCGATTCTGTCCCTGATTCGTCGTCAGAGCCGAAAGACGTCGCCATCTGCGCCGATTCTGCTCCCGATTCGCCGCTAGGAGCGATAGACGTCTCGGCGTGCGCCGAAGGTGGACCGGTCGACGTGCCTTTGGACCAAGGGCAGCCGCCAGATGTGCTGTTGCCTGCTGACGTGGACGCCATGAACCCAAAGTGGTCCTGTTTTAAGGGCAATGTTGGCCAAAAATTCAACCTACCCAAAGTATGCGCCAAGCATTCAGATTGCCTGCCGTTGCCAGAGTTGACGGCGATGTGCGTCGGCAATCAGTGCTGGTATGGACCGTTGGCGTGCACGCAGGATGTTGATTGCGATGACGCGTCAGAATTCATATCCGCCTCCTGCAAAGACGTGGGCGGCGGAGTCAAGCATTGCATCTATTGGTGTTCAGGCATTGCCTGCGATGGCTGCAATGATTACAAGATTTGTACGGTCGACAAGTGCGTTGAGGAGACTGTGGAAAGCTGCCAAGGCTGTGCCTACAAATACGGTGCAAATTGTTGCACGTCGGATGACCAGTGCAGCGACGGCGACCCCTGCTCTGCCGATTGGTGTTTCGAATACGAATGTCAACATAAATCAGGGTGTTGTAATCCTTGAGGCCAACGGCTGCGAACGCAGGTTAACAACCGCGGAAAATTTTGCCGCCCCAAAGTGGCGCTGCCGGTCGAAAGCCACCCCCATCAGAGTTGGAGCGCGCCTTGAACGGCTTTGGGAAATTGGCGCCAACCGACCGTGCGAATTGCGCCGCGCATGTAGTCACCTTCACCGCCGAAGACCAACCAATTTTTTGCCGTGTCGTTGTCCGCCGCTGCATTGCGCGCTGGTCGGCTCCCCGTCATGTCAGCCCAGCGAGTCAGGCCAGAAGCTGCGTCCGAACCCAGTGTTTGACCTGATTTGGCCTCGATGCCTATGAGTTTTTCGCCAAGTTCCACGACCAAATCGATTTCATGGCCAGCACTGTCGCGCCAAAACCAAAGATGGCCGGCCTCGCCAAGGTTGGAGAGATGCTTACGCAATTCTCCGACCATCCAAGTCTCGAACAAAGCCCCGCGCATCGGGTGAACATCCAATTCTGCCGCCGTGCGAATGCCCAACAACCAAGCGGCCAAGCCAGTGTCCGCGAAATACAGCTTAGGTGCTTTGACTAAGCGTTTTCCAAAGTTGCGATGAAATGGGTAAAGCAGTTGCACGACGTAGCCCGCTTCGAGCACGCTGAGCCATTGCCGAGCAGTGGAGTGAGAAAGGCCCAGATCGGCACCAAGTGCTGACAGATTAAGTAGTTGGCCGCAGCGAGCGGCACAGGCGCGCAAGAATTTTTGGAACAGGGAAAGATCCCGCACATCCAGTAACTGGCGAACATCGCGCTCCAAATAGGTCGCGGCATACGCGCTGTGCCAATCTCGCGGCGACACATCGCGCACGTGCACCGGCGCACCTTTCGGCAGCGGCTAGCGCAAACGAATCTAACTCGCTGGCATCACCGTGCTGCATATTGCCCGCGGCAATTTGCGCGGCACGTAGATGCCGCTCGTGCTCGGCCCGCCGCGGCGGGCTGAGTCACGGACAGCGCGGCCCAGATCACAGAAAATAGAACAAAAGCGCTGGGTTCCCCAAGGGGCCAGCGCTTGGGCCCCTTGGGTCGCCGGAGGCGAAACCGATTGAATGAAAAGGATGTCTTGTTGCCGCGCGCCGGAGGCGCAAAATGCTCCCTGGCAAATGCAAGCCCGCCGCCAGGCGCAAAAGCCGCCCGCAGGGCAAAAGCTGGACCGCTTAGGGCAAAAGCCCAACGCAGTTTGGACAAAGCCCATATAAATCCATGCGATGACTAGTCAAAGTGAAACCGTGGCTTTTGGCGATCTCCTTTTGCAATTGCTCAATGGCGTCGTTTTCAAATTCGACAATCGCGCCGCACTTGGTGCAGATCATGTGATCGTGGTGTTCATCGCCGCCGACTTGGACTTCATAGCGTGAAGTGCCGTCGCGAAAATTGGACGCGTGGACCAATCCGTAGTGTTCCAGCAACTTTAGCGTGCGATAGACGGTGGCGTAGCCGACCGTTGGATCGTCCAAACGCACTTTTTGGTGCAGTTCATCGGCGTTTAAGTGCCCGTGATGATACAGCGTTTCCGCGATCAGCAGGCGCTGCGGCGTGCTGCGCTGCCCGTCTTTGGCGATGCGCTGTATAAACAGCTCGCGCCACGTATCCAAGCTGATCGCAAGGGGTTTGTCCATGGTTGCTCGCCGTTGCCGGATGCCGTCGCGCACCCTTGTTCAGTGTGGACCACGCCGGTCCAATTCGCAAATGCTTGCGGCAAAGGCGACCATCGTGCTAGGTATTCGGCCCGCCGCGTGCGCGCGTTCGTGCGCGAGGCTCGCGCAAGCTTAGATAATTACCGAGGAAAGTCATGCAAACGATTATTTTGGCCGCCCTGACCGTGCTGTGTGGTGGCGGTGCGTTGTACCTTTGGATGCTGTTGGGCAAGGCGCAGGACACTGTGCAAAAGGCCCATGAACGCGCGCAAAAAGCGGAAGCAGAAGCTGCCAAACACACCGAAAGATCGGAAACGCTGCGGCGCAAATTGGAGAAAACCGGTGATGTGACTTCCAAAGACGATCGCGCGATCAAGGATTCGGTCGCCAAAGCGACCGTGGCCAAGGAAGAGCTGAAAAAAGTCCAGGCAGCGCTCAAACGCGCCGAAGCTTTGGCAGAAGAACAGGCCATTGCCTTGCGCAAACAGACGGCCAAAACCGATGAATTGATAGCGGTTTTGGCCGAACGCACCGGCAAGAAACCCGTTGCGGCGGTTGTTGTGCCCGTGGAAGCAGCGCCAGCAGTGGAAGAGATGCCAGCGCTGCCGCCGGTCGATCGCCCAGAAGATCCTAAGGTTGCGCTGCGGCGGCTGGAGATTGAGAACGAACGCGAGGCGCGCAAGTTGGAGCAAGATCGCCTGCGCGCGGAACGCGAGGTGGCGCGCGGGCAGTTGCTCACGGAGGAAGAGCGGGAAAATCTTCACCATTTGCGGGTTGAGCGTGAGAAATTGGCCCATATGGTGTTTCAGCGCGAACTCGATCTGCGCATTGAACGGCGAATTTCTGAGCACAACCGCCGCGCGTACATCATTACTTCGGGGCAGTTGGAACTGGTCGAGGATGAGTTGTATCGGCGCAAGCATGGACGGGAACGCCCTGAGTTTACAGGGCATCGTCCTGATGCGGTTGTGCCCGCTGGCGTCGATGCGCCCGATCATGCGGCAGCCGCAGCGGAAGCGGACGCGGCTGTTGCGCAGTTGGAGGCCACACAAACACCGGCCGCAACGGCAGAAATATAGAAAAATGGTGAGGATTGGCTGTCGGCACCGCGATTTGACTTGAATTGAAATTGATAATCGTTATCATTAAGACGTAGCGCGTTGCCGAATTCTTGGACGGCGCTGCGGAAAATGTACGACAAACAGCCGAAAAACCCACACCTCCCTAAAAACATAGATGAACTGGCCAATGGTCAGCGCGCCCACGTCGCGTTTGTGCAACTGGCGGGCTCCCTTGGCGACCGTTTGGTTGAATTGGGTATGACGCCGGGTGCTAGGGTGCAATTGCTGCGGCGGGCGCCTTTTGGTGGACCGCTTCAGTTACAAGTGCGCGATTTTGTGCTGTCTTTGCGCCGAGCGGAGGCGCGCGCGATCGCCGTTGTCTTGCTCGATGACACCGCGGTCGAGATCGCCCGATGATCAACGTCGCGCTGGCGGGTAACCCAAATACTGGAAAAACAACGCTTTTCAATGCGTTAACCGGCGCGCACGGCCACGTCGGCAACTACCCCGGCATCACGGTGGAACGCCGCGATGGCACCTGCGTTGCGGCTGACGGGCAGCTGTGGCATGTACTGGATCTACCCGGATGTTATAGCCTTTCTGCCCACAGCACCGACGAGGAAATTGCCCACCACGCCTTGACGGGGCGTTTGGGTCCGGTGCCCGATGTGGTCGTGGTGGTCTTGGACGCCACCAATTTGGCGCGCAATCTACTGTTACTGCTGCAAATTGCCGAGTTGGGCCTGCCTGTTGTCGCCGCGCTCAACATGATGGATGCCGCCCAAACCCAAGGCTTGACCATCGATGTGGCGGCTTTGGCAAACGCGCTGCGCTGTCCGGTTGTGCCGCTGGTTGCGCGTAAAAACATCGGCTTGCCGGAACTGCAAGCGGCCGTCAGTCTGGTGTTTGCCGATCCGGGTCAAAGCCAAGTGCCGATGACGCATTGGCCGCAAGCGGTGGCCGAAGCGATTGCAGCGCTGCGGCCCATTTTGCTGCCGACGGGTTTTCTGCCAACCAATCGCCCTGATACCGGTGACTTGCTGTGGTGGCTGGCCTGCGCGCCGGAAATCGCCAATGCCAAGGTCGCGGGGCTCGGCGGGCGCATTTTGCAGGCGGTGCCGCGCACGGGTGATTTGCAGCTGGACGTGCGGCGAATCGCGACGCACACGCGTTTTGCCCGCATTGACGCGCTGTTGGCCGACACTGTGCAGCATCATGCGACCAAAAAAGACCAGCGGTCGGAAAAAATCGACCGCGTTGTGTTGCATCCGGCGCTGGGCGCTGGGATCTTTTTGTTCACCATGACTGGGCTTTTTACCATGGTTTTCATTGCAGCCCGCCCGGCCAAACTGGCCGTGGATTGGTTGGTCAATCAAACAACTGCGCTTGTCGACGCGGCTTTGCCCGCCAATTTGCTGCGCGACGTCATCGTCGACGGCGTCTTGGCCGGTGTGGGCGGTACGCTGGCGATCTTGCCGCAAATCTTGCTGCTTTTTCTGGGCATCGCGCTGCTCGAAGACAGCGGCTATCTGGCGCGCACCGCCTTTGTCGTCGATCAGTTGATGGCGCGAGTCGGGTTGCCCGGCAAGGCGTTTGTGCCGCTGCTGTCGTCGTATGCCTGCGCCGTGCCTGGGATTATGGCGACGCGCACCATGTCCGATCCGCGCGATCGCCTGCTGACGATCTTGGTGGCGCCGTTGATGAGCTGCGCTGCCCGCCTTCCGGTCTATTTTATGGTAACTGCAGCCGTTTTTGCCGGTTATCCGCCGATCGTCGGCGGTTTGGTGATTTCGGCGATGTACGGTCTGGGCTTTGTCATGGCGCTGATATCGGCGTTTGTCCTGCGCAAAACCGTCATTCCGGGCAAGGGAGCGCCGTTGTTGCTGGAAATGCCACCGTATCGCTGGCCTCGTCCGCGCAACTTGGCGCGCACGCTGTGGGATCGCGCGCGCGTGTTCGTCACCCAAACGGGCACCGTCATCGTGGCGCTAACCGTCGTTCTGTGGGCGCTCATGACTTTTCCGCGCCACAGCATGGACGAACACCAACGACAAATCCTTGAAACAAATGTGGAAAACTTGACTGCGCCCGATTCGCTGTTGCGCAAGTTGACGCAAAACGAAATCGATCAAAGGCAGCAGCAACTCGCCAAAGAGCAAAGTTTTGCCGGTCATTTGGGCAAGTTTATTGAACCTGCCATTGCACCACTCGGATTTGATTGGCGAATCGGCATTGGTTTGATCGGCAGTTTTGCCGCTCGTGAGGTCTTGGTGCCAGTCATGGGTCAAGTCTACGGCCGCGGCAAAAGCGACATCAGCGACGAATATGCCGCCGATGTAGGCCGCACCATGGCCAATGCGGGCGCCCTGACGCCGCTCAAAGGCATCAGTTTGATGGTATTTTTTGCGATTGCGATGCAGTGTTTGAGCACGGTCGCCACGATCAAGCGCGAAACCAATAGCTGGCGCTGGCCGATTTTCGTGATTATTTATCTCAATGGCTTGGCGTGGCTTGCCTCCTTTGCGGTCTATCAAGGCGGGCAAGCTTTAGGATTTGTCTAGTATTATGCCTACTTGGGACGCAATTGGCGCGTTTATCCTTGTCGCGGTCGCGGCCTATTTCTTGTGGCGCAAATTCACGCGTCCATCGGCTTGCGAAAAATGCCCCGTAGCTTCAATAGCTTCCAAGGCAGACGCGCAACCTTGCCCAACTTGCGTGCGCAAAACCGGCGATCAACTGACCATTGGCAAGGCGCGGCGCGCCGCAGCCTCGACGTCGACTGCGGACTCACCTGCTAATTGAGCATCTTCTGCCGCCAGAAGCGCTGCGCGGAACTGGGGACCTTGGGCGTGGCCCCAAGCCAACAACGTGTCGCCAGTCACCCAAAGGGCCGGCCACCACTGCGCTTTTGGCGTTTGGGCGCGTAACCGCCTAAACAGTTGCCATTTTGGCTCGCCGTCCAACGCCAGGCACAGCAGCAGCGCCGCATCTGCTTGCTCCGAACGCAGCAAGCGAACAACAGAGGGAGTCAAAGGTTCTCCTGCAATTTTATGCAGCTGGGCGACAAGCGCCCAAGTCTCGCGCAGGCGTGTGGCCGTGTCGCGCGACAGCCGCCAATCCTCGGGCAGGTTGCCGACGTGGGTTTGGGCCGGCCAGAACAGGGTGGCGATGGCCAGCGCGGCATCGATGGCGCTACAGGGCGCAAAGGCAGCGGGGCGCAAGGCTAGCGGCTGCAAAAGCGCCGATTGCAAAGCGGCAAAGCGCTGTTTGGTCTGTTGCAGGCCCGGGTCGACTGCCGTCAGTTGCGGCCACAACTGCTGGGCCAAACCCAGATCGGCCAGCCATTGCAGGGCTTTGGGCGAACTTTGCGCTTGCAGCATCGCCAGCACTTCTGCGCTGATGCGCTCAGGCGACACCCGGCGCAGCGTGGGCGCCAGCGTTTGAATCGCCAGACGTGTATCCACATCAATTTGCAGATCAAAACGTGCGGCAAACCGCGGCGCCCGCAGCAAACGCAGGGCATCTTCGCCAAAACGCGCTGCCGGATCGCCAATCGCGCGCAAGACCGCCGCGTCCAAATCCGCCAGACCGCCGACCCAATCGACAACGGGACAAAGGTCCAGCAACTGCCCCGCTTCATCGAGCGGATCGAGCAACAAACCGTTCATTGTAAAGTCGCGGCGCAAAACATCTTGTTCTGCATCGGTAAAATGCACGCTGTCCGGACGACGGCCGTCGGAATACGCGGTTTCGGCGCGGAAAGTGGCGACTTCAATTTCCACCACACCGGCTGGACTGGGCTGACGCACGCGCAAAACGCCAAACGCTGCGCCCACTTCGACGACGTGCGTAAACAAGCGCCGCACCTGGTCTGGGTGCGCCGAAGTCGCGATGTCGTAATCTTTGGGCACAAGGCCCAGCAACAAATCGCGCACGCAGCCGCCAACAAGGTACGCGCTGTGGCCGTGCGCGCGCAGCGCCTGCGCGACCGCGACGGCGGCCAGCGCGGCGGGCGTGTGCGGCAGAGCGATGTGTTTGGTAGCCATCATGCCCTTGAGCATAGGTCGCAGCGCCGCCGGTTGGAAGCTCGGTTTGTCGCGGCGACGTAATTTGTCTATACTGGGAGAACTCGACGCATTTGCTCCGAGGATCTGATTCTAACTAGCGTTATTGCTTGCAAATTTAATGCGCGCCACCGCTACAAGCGCTTGGCTCCCCACGGGTCCGATTTGGCCACGCTTGGCGGTCAGCGGCTCTACACGCACGGGTTGAAATGCGACGTTTGCAAAACTTTGTTGTTGCTGCATGCGCCTTTGCAGCCCTCGCGCTGAGCGTAGTTGCCTGTTCACCGGATGTGGTCGACACGTCGGGTGAGCAAGATGTGGCCGATGGCCAAGACGATGCCAAGCTCGATATTGGCAAAGAAGTCGCCGTAGCCCCTACAATTACAGCCGATCTTGCGGTGACGCCGCTGACCGGCAACGCGCCCCTGCCCGTCGATGTGTCGCTAACCGTGCATGGTTGCGATCTGTCACAAGTTTATCTGGCTTGGGATTTTGGCGACGGCATTGTCAGCCCGGCGTACGACATGGCCGATCCGGCCAACGTTGGGCGCCTGAAATTCAAATACATTTACCAGTTTCTCGGCCAATACAAGATCAAAGCGTTGGTGAGCTGGAAGATCAATTCCAAAAAGGCCCACGCCGAAGCATCGGCCGACATCGACGTCAAAGACGCGGCGGCGTTGTCGCTGTCAGAGATCAATCTGGTGTCGCAACCGACTGTTGCGATCGGCGACGACGTGACGCTGACCTTTAGCGTGCTCAACACGGGCGAAAAAATTGGCGCGCCGTTTGAAGTGGGTGTGTATCTGTCGCTGACCAATACTGTAGATGATTCAAAGATTGCGCTGGGTAAGCTCAGTGTCGATGGCATGCCCATCGGGCCGTCGCAGGTAGATTACGTCTGGCCGCCTGCGTCGCAAACCACCACCGCTGCGCGCTTTGTCGTGCCCAAAGGCTTGGCCGATGGTGCGTATTTTGTGTTGGTTAAGGCAGATGTTGGTGGAATTGTTAATGAATTTGACCGATTTGACAACGAGGGTGTGGCCACCACGCAGATCAACGTCAATTCCGTCCTGGCGACCAAATCAGACCTGACGCTGACCCCGCCAGAATTCAATTCGGCGGCGATCTGGTCGCCGGGTGATCAACTCACCTATACGCATCAATTGAGCAATATCGGGACCGGCCAAGCCAAGGCTACCAAAACCGGCAGCGACGGCAAAGTCAAGAAACTGCGGTTTGGCGTGTTTCTCTCTTTGGACAGCAAGCTCGACTTCAATGGCGCGTTGGATCCAAGCGACCCCAAGCAAGTCGATAAAATGTTGACTGATATCAACAATTCTCTGCTCACCAAGGTCGATCCGGGCTCCGTCTTGCCCCTGACCTACTCGGTCAATTTGCCCGACGTGCCCGATGGCGTGTACCACTTGATCGCCAAAATCGATCTGTTTGATGGCGTTGAGGAAACCGACAAGACCAACAACATCGCGGTCAGCGTCGGTTTGCTGACGATGAAAAAAACGATCAAGACCGGATTTGATCTCGGCATCACCGCGATGGCCGTCAAACCCAAAGGCACTTTCTTGACGGGTTCGATAAGCGTCAATTACACCGTCAAAAGTTTGGGCACTGATGCCACCCCCTCGTTCCCTGTAAGTGTGTATTTTTGCCCTGATAACTCGTTTTCGGACGCCGTGTGCGTCAGCAACAAGACCAACTTCAACATCGCGCCCATGGCCCCCGGCGAAGAAAAAACCGCCAGCCAAGTGATCACGGTCAGCGCGTCGACCCCCATCACAAAGTACTTTATTCACATGCGCTTGGATCCGGCTGGCCTGCTCGATGAACTCGACGAAGGCAACAACCACTTGGCGACCGAGTACCAGATCATCGTGACCGCTCAGGCCAATGTCGACGTGTGGCCAACCGACGTCGGCTTTCACCCGGCGAGTGTTGCGGCAGGTGGCGATTTAAAACTGAGTTATGTCGTGCACAACGGCGGCACTTCGGGGTCCGGCGCGGCTACCACGTACTATGCGCTGGCAACCGATCCAGCCAATTGTTCGGCCGCTGGCGTGGCTTTGGGCAAAGCTGTTCTCCTAAAGAAATCCGCATTTAACGGCATTGACGGTTTGGATATGTTGCAAATTTCAGAAGTCGTGCCGATTCCAACGGGCTTGGATCACAAACTGACGGATTATTACGTTTGCGTCATTCTGGATGCGGAAAACAACATCGCCAAAGACAGCAACAAGGGCAACAACGCGGCCGCGTCGGCCGCTACTGTCAAGATAACCGAGGCCAAAGGCGGCTGTTTTGAAGACAAATTTGACGTCAAACCGGCCGACGACAACGTTGCACTCAATGCGGCGGTTTTGCCGATGGATGCATTGGCGCAATACGGCTCCTGCGGCGATGATGACTGGTACAAGATCAGTGTGCAGAAGGGTTTCTCTCTACAAGTCACCATGTCGACAAGTGAATTGCTGTGGACCACGCCGATTGTGCCGGATTTGGACATCGATTTGCTGGCACCCGACGCTTTGACGGTGCTGGACACACAAAAAGCCCAAAGCCCAGTGAAAAAAGCTTCCGCGCTGACCGTGGCCGCGGCCGGCGATTACTACGTGCGTGTGTACCCGCATTCACCAGGCGCCATGGCGCACTATCAGTTGCTGGTCAAGCTGATTGCGCCGGTTCAAGGTATCGATTTAATTGGCAATAACTTGATCGGTTCGCCACAAGCGACTTTTCCCGGTGCCCTGCTCAAGACCAAGTTCAAACTGACCAATTTGGGCAACAAGCCGTCGGGGGCGTTCGTGCTGCGTTACGTGCTATCGACCGACAGCAAAATCGAGGCAACTGACAGCAAAATCATTGATGTACCGATGACCAACGGCGTCGACGCGCTGGCCAGCGTCAGCGTCGACAAAGACTTGGTCCTGCCGGTTGTGCCAGGCGGCAAGTACTATTTGGGCGTGCTTATCGACGTCAACAACAGCGTGGTAGAAAGCGATGAAACCAACAACAACGCATTTTCCAACGTTTTATCGCTAAACACCCAGGCCATTTGTGCCGCCGACGCCTACGCCGGCAACGTCAATGCCGACAGCGCGGCCGCCTTGCCCGCCAGCACGGCCAATTACCCCAAACTCAACGTCTGCCCAGGCCTTGAAGATTGGTTCAGCGTCAATGTGCCAAAAGGTAAAGCTTTTTCGGCCAAAGCGACGTGGAAATACCAAACGGGCAAAGGCATCGTCGGCGTGCAAATCGTCGATGCGTCAAAGACGGGCGTGATCGCGGGTGCGGCCAACTTGAACACGTCGTTGGCCGCCATTCCGTACGTACAAGTGGCTGGAACTTATTATATTCACGTTTACGTTTTGCCAGAAAGCGGCAGCGCGTTGCCCTACGATTACGATTTGAACGTGTTGGTCGCTGAACCCGATCCGAGCGATGTTTGCCTGGCCGACTATTACGAATCGAATAATTCTGCGCAATCGGCACCTGAAATTGGCTGTGGTATTGCAAGTTTGTCTCTGTGTTTGGGCGATGAGGATTGGTTTTTTGTCAGCATGAAGATGAACGAGTTGATCAAATTCAACTTCACTTCGCCCGGCAGCGCTTTTCAGCTGAAGATCTTCAGCAACCCCAATTTGCCGCCTCTCAAAGTGCAAGCTACGACCGGTATTGCAGAATTTACGGCACCGGCGGATGGCAAATACTACCTGCAAATTTCCTACAAAGCGCCGCAAAGCAAGCCAACGTCATTTGCGTACACGCTCAAGGTTGATGGCGGCAAAGGTGTGGATTTAACTGCCAAATTTACAGCAATTTTCCCGACCCAAATCGTTCAGGGTGAAGATGTTTACATGACCGTCAATCTGGCCAATGAATGTCAGGATCCGTCAAAAGGCTTTGAATACGCGTATTACTATTCAACCGACGACAAGCTCGATCCAACGGACAAATTGTTGCTGACCAAGGCGGCGGCGGCATTGGGCGGCAAATCGACGGCGCAAGTCGACGACAAGGCGATCATTCCGCTGGAAGCCAAACCCGGGCCTGCGTATGTGATTGTTGCGGTAGATGCCACCAATACGATTGCGGAAAGTCAGGAACTGAACAACACCGATGCCTCGGCGGTGGAAGTCATCAAGCTGTGTTTGGCGGATATTTTGGAGCCCAACGGCGCGCCGCAAATTGCCGCGTTATTGCCCGCGGGCAAGACGCCCGATCTGTCGCTGTGTCCTTTTGATTTGGATTGGTATTTTGTCGACATCAAAGCTGGTGAAACGATTACGCTTACCATGGGATTTGACCAAACCAAGGGCGATTTGGATATGCGTTTGTACAAGGTCAATTCGTTTGCCCAACCTGTGGCGGTTTCAGCGACGAAAAAAGCGCCGGAACAGATCATTTACACAGCCGATGCATCGACGAAATTTTACTTGCGCATCAACGGTTTTGCTGGCGATGCCAATGCTTACAGTTTGTCGATGTGCAAAAAAGTCGGCGGATCGTGCGTGGAATGCGTCGATGACAGCGTTTGCCCGCTGCCACTGGCCTGTGACATCACAGCGACCGTGTGCGCTGGCAAGAAATGCGCAGACGACATCAGTGTTTGCTTTGATTCTGACGCCTGCACCCTCGACACCTGCGTCAACAAAAGTTGCGTCAACGCGGCCGACAATTGCGACGACGCCAACAGTTGCACCGTCGATAGCTGTGATCCGAAAAAAGGTTGCACGCACAGCAACGCGGCCGATGGCTTGATCTGCGCGATTGGCAGCTGCAAGGCCGGCGTTTGTAAGCCCTAATATTTTAGCGAAAAACATGAGTCGACCCGACAAACAGGCCGCGCGCAAGCAAGCGGAACTTGCGGCGCGCAACGCGCAGATCGCGGCAAAGCCAATTGACGCTGCGGTTGTGGCGCAAAGTGCGGCAGCGCTGGCGCGTTTGGCGCAGGCGACGGACGACGACGCGATTTTGTCGCTGCTGATCGAAGGCGCGCGACATGAACTGCCCGTAGATTCAGTGCTTCCTGCGCACGCGCGCGCGTGGGCGCAAACGGTGCGCGAAGCGCTTACTCTTGCGCCAGCGCGCGATCTGACGGCTTTTCGCCGGGCGATTGAAAAGTTGCACAAGTTGCGTGCGGCAGTCGCGGATCATGACATGGGGCAGGCACGCGTGCTGCGCAACGCGCTGCCGACCAAATGGATGCACGGACCGACGGGTAAGCTTGCGCAATTGTTGGTATCGGGCGGAGAAGAGGCCGTGCAGCACGCGGCCCTGACCGCGTTGCAGGAGCAACTGCGGGCGTTGGTCGGTCGCGGCGAAATCGCGATGGCGCAAACCGTGTTAGAACAAGCCGGGCCTCAGTTGCCCAACGCCCAGTTGGTGGTGCGCGAAATGCGCGAGCAACTGGCACAACTGGCCGCTGATGTGAAGAAAAATGCACAATTGAAGGACAAACTGCTGCAAGCGCTGGCGCAAGATGATTTTTTCAGCGCCCGCAACTGCTTTGAAACGCTGCGGCGCTCTCTCCCGGCTTCAGACGAGCAAGCTCTTGAACTGCAAATAGAAAGCCGTGCAGGGCCTGCGTTGGCCGGCAAAATGTTGCCACCGGGTGTTCAAAAGCTCAAAGATGCACCAGCCTTGTGGGCGATTGCCCAGGATCGACTGATTGTGGTGCAAGACACGATCTGGTTTAGTGTCAATCTGGCGACCGGAGGCCTGCAACCTTGTGCGTTGCCCGCACAATGGCCGATTCTCGCTGGGCCTTTTTGCCGTTTGGAGGGTGCCGGCGGTTGTGTGCGCTTGATCGGGCTCAGCTTGGGCCAGTTCATCGAAATCGAACAGATCCCGGGACAAGTCCCCAAAATTATGCGCGGTGTCGCGCTAAGTGAACTGCTGCAAGGCGACGATTTGTTGATCGGTGGCCAGATCCCTCCGAACGGATTGACATGGAACTTGCTGAGTCGCAACAGCAAAACCCCGCAAGCCAGCCATTTGGCCACCTACACCGCCGACGCCCAAATGTTGCACTCGCGGCGCAAGACCGCGCCAACTTGGATGCATTTGTGCGGCATCGTAGGGCAAGACGATCAGGCGTTGGCCGTAGCGTTGCCGCAATCGCGCGAGTACGCGGTGGCGGTGTTGGAACACGGCGTGCCGCTGCACAAAATAAGTGCTGCCGAGTTGGACGAACCGATCGTCGCCTTTCGCCAGGCAATCGCGTGGCCCGAAGAGAACCGAATTTACGCCAGTTACACGTTGCGCGACCCCTTTAGCGATCAAAGCGTGGCGCCGCCATCGCTTTTGGTGCTGCGCGACGGCAAAGTCAATTTTGTTTCCAGCGACTTGCGCAAACGCTTTGCGCCGACAGAAAAGCTTGAAATTGACGGCGCTTGGACGCTGGATCCGCAAGCCGGTCGGCTGTGGTACGCCGCGCTGGCCACAGAAGGCGAGCAGCCGCGCGATGCCCTGCTGCTGGGCGTCCAAGCCAAGAACCTGCGCCCGGATCGCCCGGTGCCGCTACCGGGAATGACTCGGATTTTGGCGCTTTTGCCGGTTGCCGATGGCGTTGTGGCGGTTTGTCGAACGCATACCGACAGTTACGCGCTGGTGCGCGCGGCAATGGGCGAACAAGGCAATTTGCGCTTGACGACCACCAAGTTGCCGCTGTAGACTAACGGCCCGCGAATTTTGCACCGCACTTCGCAAAAATATCGCCAATCTATTCGCAGACAAATCTATTCGAAGACAAATCTATTCGCAGACAACGGCTACAAGGAATCGAACATGGGCAGCGGAAGCGTCACAAAGAAAATGCGTCGGATCAAAAGTCGCAACAAAAAAATCGGTCGCATCAAAAAAGTGATCGCCGCAGCCAAAGCTGCAAAACCAAAGACTTCTTCGCGCTCGCGCGCCTGATTTGATGCCCACGCATTTAGCGGATTGCATCTTTTGCAAGATTGCGCGCGGCGACATTCCGGTGCCGTTCTTGTTCGCGGATGATGACGTCGTGGCGTTCAACGATCTGTCGCCCCAAGCGCCGACGCATGTGTTGGTCATTCCACGGCAACATGTTGTTTCCCTTGCTCAATCCTCACCTGACCACGACGCGCTGCTGGGCAAAGTCCTGGCTGGCGTGCGGCAAGTTGCGCAGCAATTGGGTGTAGATGCGCGCGGTTATCGCACGGTGCTCAACAGCGGCATGGATGGCGGTCAAAGCGTCATGCATTTGCATGCGCACTTACTCGCTGGGCGCACAATGCAATGGCCTCCGGGTTAGACTTTGTAATTCCTTACATTTATTGTGCAAATGATGGTTCGGCTCAGGCGTGAAATCGATGGCGTGCGCCCCAACCGCGCGATTCCTGTACCGGCCTACGCCGGCGATGAGCAGGCATCGCGGGCAATTTTGCCGTCCTTTGATGACCTTGTGCGCGAGCTCCCCCTCGGCCGCGTGCTGCTGGCGGGCGTGCCGCAAGTTGCGCTGGCGCTGGCGCTGGCCCGCCGCGGTCATTGGGTGACCCAAAGCGATCTGGACGACGAGCAAATTGCGCAGTTGCACAAAAATCTAACGCCGCAAGAGGCTGGAAAGATAACGCTAGTCAACCGCGAGTACGGCCAAGCGGCGTTTGCGGCTTCCAGTTTTGACGCGGGCGTCCTTTTTGACGCGATGCACACCTATTTTGAGCCGCAGTTGTTGATCGGTAAAATTGCCCGTGAAATCAAGCCGGATGGCGTTTTGCTTCTGCGCACGCTGGTCCAAGGTCCGGTGCCGTCATCGACGCCGGTGCGCAAAAACCTGCAATTTCTGGCGGAAAAAGCCACGCGGCCGTTGGCGCACCAATTGACGCAAGCGGCGCACAACAAAATGGCCGCGTTGTGGACCACCGCGCATGCCCGCGAAGCGATCGATCGCGGCGCCCATTTGCAAAATCCGCGTTTTGCGCCGCAAATGTCGACCGTGCTGCAGCAAGTGGCGGCATTTTTGCAAGTAGAGAACACCGTGATCGGCCACACGTTGCGGTTGCAACTGGCTGATCTTTTGACGGGCGCGCGGCCCAATTTGCGGCCTGTGCTGCGCAAAGCGATAGAAAAAGTGCCTGAAATGGCCACGCCGAGCGACGCGCAGTGCAGCGATGCGCGGGTCGTCGGTCTGGTCGCGCGGCGCACCCTGCTCGGCATCGCCAAACTCGGCAATCTTTAACGCGTTGCGTTGCGGCACGGCACGGACTACCCTGAGCTTGGCAATCTGCTCGACGAACTGGCCATGAGGTAACGCGTGTTTGGCATCGGTGGTCCTGAACTGATTGTGATTTTGGTGCTGGCGCTGCTGTTTATCGGCCCGGAAAAGCTGCCGCAAGTGGCCAAAACCGTCGGCACCGGTCTGCGCGATCTGCGGCGGGCAGCAAATTTGGCCCAAGCAGAGCTCAGCGCCACCATGACCGAATTGCAACGCGAAGTGGAAAAATCGGTCGATTTGGCCGACAAGCGCGAAGAGCTGAACAAGCGTCGTGAGGAAAAACAAGTCCTTGCGGATCACGCTGCGGCCAGCGGCGCCGACGCGGCTGAGCCATCCGCAGTCGCAACGCCAGTCGCCGAACCAACCCGCGACCCGACGCTACAAGGACCACCCGCGGACGGCGAAACTTTGGCAGTGATTCCGCGGAATTCACCGCCCACTCCTTTTTCGATCACACCTGCTGTCGGCGCCGTGCCGCGCCCAGCCCGGCTGGCGCCCGACGCGGTGGAATCCACACAAGCCGCTGATCCCGCAAAGGAAGATCAGCCGGTATGAGTGAACCCATCGTCACTGGCTCCATGCCGTTTTTGGAGCACTTGGGCGAATTGCGCTCGCGCATCTTCAAAGCGTCAATCGCGATCTTCATCGGCTTTTTTGTCGCGTGGAGCTTTCACGTCGAATTGTACGCGTTCTTATCAGGCCCGGTCCGCGAGGCCTTGGCCAACAACAACCAGTTCACAATCAAAGCATTAAGCATCACCGAAAGCATCGAAGTGTACATGCGGCTGGCGATGTTCGGCGCCGTCGTCTTGGCCAGCCCATTTGTGTTTTACCAAATGTGGGCCTTTATCGCTCCAGGGCTTTTATCCAATGAAAAACGCATGATCGGCCCGGTGATCGCCGGTTCGGTCAGTTGTTTTCTCATCGGTACGGTGTTTTGTTACTTGGTGGTCTTGCCGTTCATGACGGACTTCTTGATCAAGATGACGACTGAAGCGCCCGATGTTGCGTTAGAGCCGACCCTCGCTACGACGATGTCATTTTCCATCACGATGTTGCTGGCTTTTGGCGCGGTTTTTGAACTGCCGCTGTTCATGTACGTGCTGGCTTCCATGGGCATCGTCACGGCCAAGGGATTCTTGGGTTTTTACCGTTACTGGGCCGTTATTGCGTTCATCATCGGCGCCGTGCTGACGCCGACCCCCGATCCGATCAACCAGTCGCTCATGGCCGCTCCGTTGGTGCTGCTTTACGGTGTGGGTGTGCTGATCGCCTGGCTGGTTCAGCGCGATTCTACAGCGAAATTGCCGCGGAAAACCGTTGTCATGGTCACGGTCGTACTTGCGCTGCTGGCCTTTGGCGGGGTCAAACTCGCGCTGCATCAAACCGAACGCAGTGCGCTGGATCTTTTGCCAGCGGACGTGCAGCAGGTGATCGGCATTCATGTAAAAAATCTGGAACGCATGCAACAGACGGCCGAGCGCTCGCCCAAGGCAGCGCGGGCGCTGGGGCCGTTTGCGCTGCTGCAACCCCTGAATTTGCTGGATAAACTGACCGATCCTGTGCCCGTACTCGCCCGCCTGGAAAGCGGTGCCGTGCTGCTGCTTGAGGTGGCCGATGCGCCAGCCCAAGTGCAACGGCTGGCCAAGGAGCGCCAAGTCACGCTGACGGGCAACAACAAGTTGAGCACGGTGACTTTTCGCTTGGGTGGCGAAGGCCAAACTTGGCAATTGACGTCGAGCGGCAAACACCACCTGTGGCTGGGGCAACAGGGCGCTGTCGTGCGGATTCTTGCCGTGCAATCGGGCCAAAAAGCCGCGCTGAGCGCCGATCCGCTGATGGCCGAACGTCTGGCGACCTTGCGGTTGTCGGGGCCGCTGTGGAGCCTGACACCCGACAACAAGGCCTTGGCGCAGTGGACACCCGGCGGCGCGCTCGCGCAGACGATCAAGGCCGCGTCGGCCGTGCTCACCCGCGACAAGGGCGAACTGACCTTGCGCTTTGATTGCAAGGGTCCAGATGCAGCCGTCGCCTTGCGCGATCGCATCGACGCGTGGGTGGCCGACAAACGCAGAGACGGCGGCGGTTTAGGCTTGGATGGCGAAATCGACAAGATCGCCGGCAGGTTGCGCGAGCTGGCGCTGCTGCAGGCGCGGGCAACGGAGGCGTCCGCGCGCATGTTGCCCGCGGGATCGGCGGATTACCAGGCGTTGGTTTCCAATGCCGCGGAATCGCTAAAATTGGCCCGAGAATTGGCCGCCTACAAGGCCGTGCCAACCGCCACGGTCAAGCCGATTGGTCCGCTGGAGCAGATGGTCCAGCCGCCCGCGACTTCCAATGCAGAGAGCGCTAATACTTTGACAACTTGGAAGATTCAAGGCGATCTGGCGCAGTTCCTGTTGGTCATCGCCGAACCGAGCGCTGTCGGTATTGCTGTTGACGCGGCCGTCGCGCTGCCGGTGCTAGTGACGCCAACTGAGCCGTTGCGTTAGACTTTTTGCTTGCCCTGGCATGAGTTCATTGCAACGCGCTGAACATCAACCACTTGGCTGTCCTACCTAAATCATTGACATCGCTCACAATTGTATCGCGCGGCGCTTGTGCTCCCGCCAACACGCGTTGCAAGCGATCCGCGCCCGCGACGCCGGGACGCACGCGAGCCTGCAATTCTTGCAGCCATTGCCGCCAGTTGTCCTCCACGCGACCTTGCTGCTGCATTAAATTGCGGTAATCTAGGCGCCGGGCAAACACGTGAATCCGCCGCCCCGGCGCCACTGTGGCCAGTTCCAACATCGGCTCATCGTCTTTGGATTCAATAACTTTGTCCGGCTCCTTGGTGCCGGGCCGACTCTGCAACATGGTTTTGACGCCACCGGTCATCGCCAGATCCATCGCCAAGCCGACCATGCTCACGCCCTTTTTCTTGGCTTGTTCCACTGTGGTAATCGAGGTCTGCCAGCGCCCCGGCAACGTCAGCACCACGTGGCGAAACGGAATGCGTTCCGGCGGCCCGGTGATGCTGATTTGCGCAATGAGCGCATCGGGATCGCGCAAATCGACCATTTTGGCGACCACTGGACGGGCAAAATCCGGCAGCCGGTTGGCGGCAAACGCCCGCGCGGCAATTCCACTTCTTGTTAGATGATCGGCGAGTTGGAGCGCATCACTTTCAGAAAGCCTTTCGGCCACGATGCCGCGACACCGCCGCAGCAGTTGCGCCGCGTCGCTCGCCGCCCCGCCCAACGTTTGCGCGTAAATCGCTGACACCGCCGGCACATCGGCAATTGGCCACTGCGCAACGATGACCAGCCACTCTTCCATCGCGACATCCCTTGCATTTTTCACGCCCGATTGCGCGACATGGATGTACGCTGCGCAATTCTTCACGTCAATCGGCAGCGATCGCTGTTGAATTACGGCAACGCATTGACCATGATGCAAGCCGCTTTTGTGAGAGCGTGTGAAAAATCCTTTTTTGACGCTTTCGATTGGGGTCTGGTATTGGCAATTTCTGCCAATCGCCCCAAAGTGGGCTCGGATTCAAATTTCTGTTTCCAGTAATATCATTATCTTACGGAGCGTCCATGCAGAAACTGTTAATACCTGACCCCGCTCAGAGGCTGTGAAATGAATATTTCACAGCCTCTGAGGTTTGCGATGCCCGTTCGTCTTGCCGTCCTGCTGTGCACCCTGTTGATGATCGCGTGTAGTTCCGCGGCGGTGCAAGTCAAGCCGGTGGCGATGGCTGAACTGTCCGCTCGCGACGACGTTTGGCGCATCCATTTCATCGATATCGGTCAAGGTCTCAGCGTCTTGCTAGAATTTCCCTGCGCGGCGATGCTCATCGACACCGGTGGTGAACTGGACGAGAAATTCAATTCCGACGACGCTTTATTCAGTTATCTCAATGCCTTTTTTGACCGACGCGTCGATTTGAAGCGCACGTTTGCTTTGGTGGCCTTGACGCATCCGCACGTCGATCACACCCGCGGCGTCGGCATGGTGACAAAGAACTTTAAAATCAGTAATATCATTGACAACGGCATGAACCAAGGATCGGGCGGCACGCAGCAGGGCGAATTGCAGGACTTCGCGCGCAGCCACGCAGCCGCTACACGCTACCGCGCGATCTACCTAGCGGACATCGTGACGCCTGAAGGCCTCACCGACGACGTCATTGATCCCATCCGCTGTCCCAAGATCGATCCGCAAATTCATGCACTTTGGGGCCAAGTGGCCAACGATCCGGGCTGGCCGGGTTTCCGCTTTAACAAGACGCCCTTTCAAAATGCCAACAACCACAGCGTGGTGTTGCGCGTCGATTACGGCAAAAGTTCCGCTTTGTTTACGGGAGATTTGGAGGAACCGGCGATCAAAGATCTGCTAGCCCGCAGCGTGAATTCCAAAATCCTCGACGTCGACGTGTATCAAGTGGGCCACCACGGCTCCAGCAATGGCACGACGCCCGAGTTGGTCGCCGCGATGTCGCCGCAAATCGCTGTATTTTCGATGGGTCCGCCGGAATGGCGTATGCAATGGTCCGGCTGGAAATTCGGCCATCCGCGTCAGGAAATCGTGGCGATGCTCGAAGCGGGTATCGCGCGCAAGCGGCCGCCTTTGGATGTACAAGTCGGCATTGCGAGTGAGAAATTTGAACCGCATCGCGTCGAAAAAGCGCTGTTCGGCACGGGTTGGGACGGATCGGTGGTGGTTGAAGCCGATGCCGAAGGCAATATGCGTGTAGTAACAGCAGGTCGTGCGCCAGAACAGCGAGCGTGGAAAGCCCCGCCCAAACTGCGCGCCGGCGAACGACTGCCCGGTGTGCCGTCACCGACCGACGACGATGGTCACGGAAAATAGGAAAAACCATGGAATACCGAAATTTAGGCAAAAGCGGCCTCAAAGTCTCGGCGTTGTGCTTGGGCACCATGACCTTTGGCGAAGCCGACGCCAATTCGTTCATGCACAATGTCGGCAGCGATGACGCGACAGCCAACGCGATCATGGACAAAGCGCTAGATTCAGGCGTGAATTTTTGGGACACCGCCGACGTGTACGGTCAAGATGGCTTGTCTGAACGCGTGATCGGCCAGTGGTTTGCCAAGACCGGCAAGCGCGATCAAGTGGTTTTGGCGACCAAGTGCCGATTCCGCATGGACGCGGGCCCAAACGGCGGCGGCGCCGCGCGGGTGCGCATCATGCGCTGCGTCGACGACAGTTTGCGCCGTTTGCAAACCGATCGCATCGATCTGTACCAGATTCACGCCCAAGACCTGGATGTGCCGGAAGAAGAAACGCTGCGGGCGCTCGATGATCTGGTCCGCGCAGGCAAAGTTGTCTACATCGGCGCCAGCAATTACGCGGCCTACCGCTTGACCGAAAGCGTCATGCTAAGTGAAATGCGCAATTGGGAGCATTTTGTGGCATTGCAGGCGCAATACAGCTTGGTTGTTCGCGATTTGGAGCGCGAACATGTGCCGATGTGCAACAAGTTCGGCCTCGGTATCTTGCCTTGGTCGCCGTTGGCAAGTGGTTTCCTAAGCGGCAAATACCGCCAAGGCCAAGCTGCGCCCGCTGGTTCGCGTTTGGAATCGAGCAAGTGGACATCGACCTACAAGCGCTTTGACACGCCGCGCAATTGGGCGATTTTGCAAGCACTTGACGACGTTGCTCAGCAGGCGAATTCGACTGCCGCGGCCGTTTCTTTGGCGTGGCTGTTGCGCAAACAGGCTGTCACGTCGGTGATCTTTGGCGCGCGCACGCTGGCGCAACTGGACGACAACCTTGCGGCGGCTTCCCTGCAACTGTCCGATGCGCAAATGAAATCGCTCAACGATGCCAGCGCCTTTGAGCTGGGTTACCCGTACGATTTTCTGCAGCGCACGGGCGCCGGGCGCTGGTAAGCCGGTACGCCAATCGGTCCGCGCCCCCAAAATCGCGCAAAAACAGCAAAGGCCCCAACCCATCCTCCCGCGCCGACCGAAGTCAACGCGGAACTGTGAGTGGAGCCTTTAGCCTCATGAATTTCTTTGCGAAATCCATTTCTATCTGGTTTACACCAAACAGAGCTTGATCGGACGGTTGGAACCAGCGTGTGCCGCTCTATGGTTTTTGTCCTGACTGCATCGTATCTGACAGGCATTTCCTGGATGCTTGCCACTTTTCCGCTTGCGCTTCAAGTGCTTCGCATCACGCTCGCCTGTCAAACGTGCGGCCGGTGGTTGTGCCGATTCTGGACG
This sequence comes from Klebsiella pneumoniae, assembly GCA_945889325.1. Taxonomy (GTDB): domain Bacteria; phylum Myxococcota_A; class UBA9042; order UBA9042; family UBA9042; genus CAMDBH01. The sequence goes on along the minus strand of CAMDBH010000026.1, from coordinate 17,805 downwards.
ACTTGCTCTGTAGCGTAGAGACCCATTGGGTTGCCTCTCCCTTTTCAACCGCGGTTGCAAGCCGGATTCCTAAGGTTTTTCGCCATCGCTTTCGGTTTCGTACCAGCGCCGGTTGCCCGACGCTGTCACTTGCCTTCACGCAGAGTTCGCAAAAGTGAGAATTTTGTCCTCACTTCCACGTACCGTCTAATCTTTCACGCCACTTCGCCGCGCCATGCCGTCGGTCGTTTTTGTTGCTCTGGCGGTAGTTTCTCGTTTCACTTGGACTTCTTGCGAAGTCTTCCGCTGACTCAAATCTGCCGTTGCTGCCAACGCCAACTTGCCATTATGCGGTTCCTTTCCCCTTCGACGTTTCAATACACCGACTTCTTTTTCCGCAGCCGCTTCCCAGTGCGCTGCGTCAGGCCAAGCTGTGTCCGCCTTATTTCATTGCAATCTTGCGATCACAACTGCCTAAAACTTCTTCATTTTGGCGCGTCTCAGCGTGTTGCGGGTTCGTTGGCCCGTCTCACGCCATCGTCGTTTCCAAGCCGTCATGCTTTTGCAAGCATTTTCCGCTTTTCAAGTACAACACGGTGCAGTTACCTGCGGTGCGTTGGACTGTGTACCTGCTGAGCTTGTTTCATCTCAGCGCCATCCTTGGGGTTTTTCCCTTCAGAGGACTATTCACAAACTTGAGCCGGACACCTTTCGGTTTGCCGTCTCCATCTGTCCGTTGATTTTGGCTCGACTCAGGTCCGCTGTTGCCAGCTTTCTGATTTCACAGCAACTGACCGTGACTTTCACCGCCTGCCTTGCAGCATTTGGTTCGGCTTTAGGTCTGCGCGGATTTTACACCGCACGCTGTGTGCCACCGCCGCTCGCTTCTGCTTTGCTCGCCTGCACGAGAAAACGTTGGCCGCGCTCAGTTTTTGCCATAAGGTCGGATACATCGCTGATGTTTGCCGCAGCGCCGATCAAACTTGCGTTCGACCTGCACCCATGTCATTCATCTCACAAGCAACCTGCCGGTTGCGCATCGCCAATTGCCGCATATTCCGCTTTCGCTTCCTATACTTCGCTAGACTTTGCTGTACCTCGTAATTCGATACCGCGGGAACGTCTCGCTTGCGCGACCGCCCATACGCCCATCGAACCACCAAATGATCCGCCGTTCTTTGGTGATTTCCACTGAACTCGGTTTGACCCTCGTCCAATTTCCCTCCCTGCAACACACGTTCAAATTCGCTGTTTTCACCGCGTTTTCGCACTCTTTTCGCCGACCGCATCGCGTTGGTTGCCCATCGCCGCTTGTCGCCGCTAGTTTGTCTCAGATTGCTTGCCGCTTGCGCAGCAACTCTTCTGCCGTTTGTGTCGGTCACACCATCCGCAACCGCGCTTTCGCGCATTCGGATTCATGGATTTAAGCCCAAATTGTGCGCGCATTCGCGAAGACGACTTTTACGCCGTGTTTCGCGCTCGCACCTCTCCTGGGTTTTGCGCCCTTCAGGGTCTTTTCCGCTGGAAACTTGTGACAGATTTCGCCGTCAACTCCCTTCTCGCTCTTGGTCGTATCGCAAAGATACTTTTTGCTCTTTTGAGCAAACTGCCGAAGCCTCAAGGTCTCAATCGTTTCCACCGTTGCCGTCGCGTCATCCGGTTCCTAGAACCGCAAAAGTCGCAAGAACTTTTGCCCCGTCGTCAACGGGTTCTGGCGCGCCGTACCACCCTCGTGGGTTTCTTTCCCTTCTGTCTCAACGTCAATCTGCGGCTTGCGGGCTGGCGGGCTTATGGATTCACCTCAAATGCGGAATTCGTCGCCGAACCCTTTCATTTTTCTTTGCCAGTTCTACTTGCCTTCGTTCGCCTTGCGGCTCGCGCGATTCGTTCCGCCTTGCGGTGGACTTTTGTCGGTTGCGACTCTCGGGTCGCTGGTGAACGTCCGCCGTTCACGCAAGAAGCACTATGCGTTGTTCACACAAATGTTGCAAGCGCTCGTTGCAAATTATTTTCATGCTTTCTATCATTTCAATAACTTAAATTTTTCGACCTCTGATCCAGAAATTTGACAAATTCAGTTACACGTGGGCTTGCCCTGCAGCAGATGGAATTCACAGCGCAATCGCCTACAAAAATTTCAAATTCGCGCACGCGCGGTTGCGGGCGCAAAGCGGGAAAAGGGCGATTTGGTGGCCCAGAAAAGGCGGCAGTGGCGTTTTTTAGGGTGCGAGCGGTTGATCAAGAGAACCGTCGATCACGGCCAATTCGATGATCTGCGCTAAAAGCGGCGTATTTATGCAAGAATCTGTGTTGACAAAAATTTTTCCATCCGAACACCGCCGCACGCCTTGTTCCAGTGGCAAGTAGCCGCTGCCGCCGCGGGCCAGATAATCAAGGGTGGCGATTGTGTAATTTGCCTTGTGATCATAAGGCTTACCTCCAACAAGCAATTCAACGACGCGCTGCCCCCGCTGCAAAATCTCCACCGGTTTGTTGTCGACAAAGCGGTACACCGTCTCCGGTTTGTCCGGATCACAACGCAGTGTCATTCCAGCCAGTACCGCGCGGCGACCGTGGGCATCGTTGTGGCCGGGCGAGCAGGCATGTTCCATTGTATCGCGCAGTTGCTCGCCAGTCAGTGTGATCAGCACCACGCGGTTCTTGAACGGGTGAATCGCCGAAACGTCAACGTTGGTCACCGGCCCCGCGGGATAGGTGGTGTTGCTGCGGAAACCGCCCGCATTGAGCAGACTTCCGGCGATCTTGCGGCCGGTTGTTTTTTCGGCCCAATGCCAGACGGCGCGGGTGGCGCGCAGGGCATAATCCGGTGATCCGCCGCCGGTTACGTTCCATGGCGCGCTGCGTTTGCCGATCACTTTTTCCTGCAGCAACGTCGCGCGCAAGGCGTCCACTTCCGTTTCAACTTGCGGGTCCGCGGAGAGTTGTCCGTCAATCTCTTGCAATTTCCATGTAGTTTTGTCCAAATCCAGCCCGTTGCCCACAGCATCCAGTGCCAGATCAAAAAAACCCAGGTAGGCAAAGCGCGACCCAGTCTGCACGATCAACGTTTTGCCGACCTGCACCCGCTGAGGCAGCACCGTATGCGAATGTCCACCGACAATGGCATCGATTTCAGGCACTTCCTTGGCCAGCACTTTGTCATCTTCCAAGCCGATATGCGTCAACGCCACGATCACCTGCGCGCCTTGACTTTTCAGCGTCGCAACGGCCGCCCGCGCAGACGTGCGCAAGGTATCATCGGGATTGCGAAAACGCAGATCGCCAAAATCGGAGATCGTTTTGGTCGACGGTGTCAACAGCCCAAACAGCCCGACTTTGATGCCGCCGCAATCCACCAGCGCCGTTTCGTCGTAAAGAGGCCGACCGGTCGTGGTCGTTGGGTCCAAACTCGTGCCGACCGCATCCAAATTGGCCATCAAAATTCGATAGCGCTGCAAACCGAGCAAGGCATTGCGCAAAACTTTGGGGCCGCCGTCAAATTCGTGGTTGCCCAACGTGCCGAAATCATAGCCCGCGCGGTCATACACGTGCCACGCCTGCTTGGCTGCCAGCGTGCGATCGCTGTCCTGGCGTTCTAAATAGCGCCCCTGCAAAACGTCGCCGCCTTCCACGAGCAAGACACCGCCGGGACGTTTTTGCAACTGGCGTTGTTTCTCGCCGGCGATGCGCGCGATCGTGCCCAAAAAGCCGGAAGTTGTGGCCGTCGGACAGCCCTTGTCGCCGCAGCGGCTGCCGTCAAAATTCGATTCGCTGTCGTTGGTGTTGAGCAATAAGCAACGTTTCTGGCTTGCAACTTCCGCCGCAACTACTGGTGTTTGTGTAGGTTGCGCGGCTTGACAGGCAGAAGTCAGGGCAGCGAAAGACAAAAGCCATGCGCGCATTCAGGCCTCCACGGCGATCTATTTGAAATAATGCGGTTAATCTAGGCGCGCCCGGCTACCCCTAAACCCGCTTTGGTCCGCGCCTGCAACAGCCGCTGAAGATCCGCCTGTGGAACAGTTGTGATTTTACCGACTTGCATCGCACGAAGCTGAATCGCCGCCAAATGTTCCACCAGTTCCGCGCGCAAGAAGGCCTGTTCCAGATCGTCGCCCCACGCAAATACACCGTGATTTGCAATGGTCAGCGCGTCAAATGTGACGGCGGCATGGCGAACTTCAGCGATTTGTTCTGCCGAATTGGGAAAGCGATACGGCAAAAGCGGTATTTCCTCACCGAGGGAAACAACGGCTTCGGCCAGCATTTTCGGTTCAATTTCAATGCCTGCCACGGCAAGCGCGGTCGCGCACGGCGCATGCGTATGCACAACCGCGAACGCATCCGCACGCGCGTCATACACGGCGCGGTGCAGCTTGAGCTCGCTAAACGCCTTGCGGCCTCCCTGGATCACGCGGTCGTCGCGATCCAGCAGAATCAGGTCATTTTCCGTCAGCAAACGCTTGGACAGCGCCGTCGGCGTCGCCAGCAATTTCCAACCCGGCAAGCGCACGGTGATGTTGCCGTCGTGGTTGGCGACCCAGCCGCGCTGGGCCAATTCTTGGGCGTACTTGACGACGTCGCGGCGCAATTCTGCGAGATTGCGCTCATTTGTCGGCTGCGCATGCAGCTTATGCACCGGCGCGCTCACGTTTTCTCTCCGCCGACTGCGACTTCAACGTGGACCGTGACTTGATCGACCACCGCGACGATCAGACAGCGCACGGGCGATTTGACGTCGCCCAACACCTGACGAATCCCATTGCCTTCGCGCAAGATCAAAACGGTATCGCCTGGGCCGGACTGGGCGTGATCAACGGCCAGAAAGCTATCGCCTGAAGGCTGTTGCGCGTGATCAAGCGGCTGAACCGCGAAAACGGCTTGGCTGTGCAAACTGGGATGTTTGACCGTCGCCACCACATTGCCGAGCACACGCGCTAAAATCATGCGGCCTGCTTATTAGATTTTGCTTTGGTTTTGCTGGGCTCGGCGGCCATTTCGTGTTCGATGTTCACTTGGTCGACAATGGCGATGATCGCTGCATCAACGGGCACGAACGGATCGGGCATGGCCAACGCCGCTTCGCGCGAGGTCGTCACGTGCACCAGATCGCCCGGACCCGCTTGGGTGGTGTCGGCGGCCACCAGCGGCTTGCCGCGGGCAGCGCCGTCCTCCGCCACCGGCTGGATCATCAGCAGGCGAATCCCTTGCAGACCGGCGACTTTTTGCGTCGCCACCACATTGCCGATCACTTTTGCCAAATACACGTCTGCCGCCTATTTCTGCAGTCTTTGCAAGGTTTTCAGCGCCGCCAGCACCGACGGGTCGTTTTTTTGCCCCATCGATTGGGCGAGAAAAGTCTTGAGCGCCTGAATCGCAGCCGGTTTCTCACCCAACTGCAAACAAGCATTGGCCAAATTCAGATATGCCGATTTTGCCACCCGCGGCTTTGCCGTCGCGTCATCCAGCGCCATCTTGGCGCGGTCCGGACGCCCCAGATCGAGCCAAGCCACGCCGATCAACTCCTGAAGTTCAGTCGCATCAGGCACCAAGCGCAGGCCTTCTTCCAGCACCAACCGCGCCGCGTCGTAACCGCCCACGTCCGTGTACAGCCTGGCCAACATGGAATACGCCGGCACAAAGGTACCATCGCCAGCCAGGGCTGCGCGCAACTCCTCATCCGCCAACACTTTTTGATTCGACGTCAAGGCGATTTTGGCCCGCAGCAAATGACCATTGGGATGACCCGGATCGAGTTCAAACAACTTGTTGAGCGAAGTGCGCGCCGGCACCACCTGTTTGGCCTCATATTGCGCCCGCGCAAGGGCGATCCACGCCTCCGGAAAGGCAGGATCGACCGCCAACGCGTCCTGAAAGTGCTTGATACCAATAGCCAACCGCTCAGGATCGCGCACCGCAGCCACCCCGAGGTAATAGTGCGTCTCACCGTCCCTGGGCCGCAACGCGCTCGCTTGCTTAAACGCTTGTTCAGCGCCCGCGTAGTCCTGCCGGTGCAGGGCTTCGACGCCTTCATTGCTCGCGATCACAAAGCGTTTCTCACTGTCGTCGCAAGCAGAAAAACTGCCGCAACAACCGACCGTCAGCAGCAACCGCAAAATCACCGGTGTGCTGAGCTGTTGCGGCATTCCTGTCCTAAGTCTATGTGAGGCCATAGTAAATTGCTCGCCGACCCGGAAATTTCTAGGGCCTCGAAAAATCTAGTGCCCAAAAAATTCTAGTGCGACGAGAACACAAACGGATATTCGACCTTGGTGCTGCCGCCACCCTTGGCTGGCGGAAATTTCCAAGATTTGATGAGGCTTATCACGCAATCTTCCACGGCATCGTTGTTCAGCGTCGTGCTGTCTTTGCGCACGCCCGTGACCGATCCGTTGGGGCTGATCAGGAACGCGACTTTGACCTTGCCGGCCAATTCCGGATTGGACTGCAACTGGCGCTGATAACAAGCTTTGATCCCGCCCATTTTCGTTGCGATGTACGCGCGGATGACCGGTTTGGGCAGTTCGCCGTCCGTGTCGCCAACGCTGCCGCCAACGCGCACAACGTTCTGTTTTTTGACCGAACCCTCAATGTCGACTTTCTTGTCAGCTGAATTCTTGTCTTTTTGCAAATCGCCCGCGATCTGTTTCTTGGTCGCGTCGCCATCGAGTTGATCGCGATTTTTGCCACTGGGGTCACCGGCCAAATTCTTGCCCAACTCACCCGTCGGATCTGCCTGATATTGATTGCCATTTGGATTGCCTGCCGCCGCATCATCTTCGGCAAACAATTTGGTCGCCGGCATGTCCAACGCCTTGTTCAATTGCGCATCGATGTCTTTGGTGGCGTCGGCAATTTTTTCCTTAACAATTTCTTTCTCTTTGTCCTTGCGCTCTTCGGCACTCAAGTCTTTGAGCTTGTCTTCAATGGCTTTTTGTTCCTGCTTGACCGCTTCCTCGGGCTTCTTTTCTTCCTTAGGCGGCTCTATCTTGATTTCTTCAGGTTTTTTCTCCGGTTCTTTTTCCGGCTTCTTTTCTTCTTCCTTCTGAACGTCTTCCACAAACACCACCTGGCGTTCGAGTTCCATGGCTTCCTCGGCCAATTTGATCTTGGCGCGCTCGCGGTGGCCCCAAGCGCTCATGCCGAGGCCCAGCGGAATGCCCAAAATGGCCACCGAAAGCAGAAAAGCCAGCAAAAACACCCAATTTTCCTTGCTCCACAGCGAGATCGGCGGGCGCTTGGGTATCAACGCGCGGCTGAGAATAAAGGTGAACTCGCCAAACTGGACAACCGCGTGGGTCTTGTCGGTCATCGGCACGACAAGGTTGCCGCCGGCCGCCCGTAACTTAGCGATTTCCTTGGCCTGCCCGTCGACCAACAGGTGCCCAGTCATCGAGGGATTGTCGATGCGCAGGGCAAATTTGTGCTGGGCGTCCGGTTGGATAAGCACCGTCAGATCGGTGTCTTTGGTCTTGCCCATCACATCGGGGGGCAGCGGAAAAGTTCCGTTTTGTCCAAGCGTTACGGTAGCCGATTCGGCGTAAAACCGCGCGGAATGGGTGTCCTCGCGCCATTGCATGCGCACGTCGAGGCCAAGGCGACCTGTCGTTAGTTCGTCTGATTTGTGCACCACTGGCGCGGTCGGTGGCAGCTTATCCGCTGGTTTTGCATTGTGTTTGACGACAACCGCGGCTGCACCGGGCGCCTTGGGCGCGGCAGCGCCCGCGCTGGGCGCGGGCCCTGAGCCGCGCGGAACCCGCAGCGTCGGTCCATCGTCGTCAGCGCCAGAATCAGCCATGCTTGAAATCACTTGGGTCGCAGAGTCGTCGGTTGATTTGAAGGCGGGCGCCGCTGTGGGTGCCGGCACGGCATCCATAGCCCGCGTGGCATCGTCAGCTGCGGCCGCTAATGGCGCGATCGCATCCATGGCGCGGGTCGCTTCATCCGCTGCCTCGCCAAGACTTCCGCCAAATTCTGACTCCGCCAAAGCCGCCAGATCGATCATCGCCGTCGGCTGATCTTCAGACAACTGCGCTTCTGCCTTAGGCTTATTCATCCCAGAAGGCGGCAGGCGTGCGGTCGCATCGTCGGCACCACCACCGACGGTGGTCGAACTTCGGCTCTTTTTGGCCATGGGCTACAAGTCCTCGGCTGAACGAATGATTTCGGCAAAAAAGGAAGTCCGGATGCGGATCAGGCTTTTGCGCCGTTTGGTGTTGATCGATTCCGTCGTGGCGACGTCAGGCCGCAACAGCGTGGTTTCAATGACGTCGTCTTCAAAGCTGACTGTGCGCGATTTATCTTTCTTTCTGCCCGGTTGCTGCGCGTCAGCGCCGGCGGCGAACGCCGATAGCGCAAGCAATGCCACCGCAACCAAACGAATTGATTTCCAAGTGCGCGAGATCATGGCATTCTCCTGGAGTCGACAACTACAACCGAGACCGCGAATCGCTGAGCAAGAACCAGCGCGCGGTGCGCAGTATATCGACAAGTTGCGTCATTGCGCAACGCCACCGCGGCGCGCCGATCATGGGCAATCGGCACGACATGCAGATCATGTTTATCAAACTGCCGCAGCGGCGTCAAAGGAAGTGCAAGCGGCTAGTAAGCAACTGGCTAACTCTGTGGATAATTCTTCGATCGGTCGCTTGTGATGGCCGGCCAGAAGGCTGCGCACATCGAGCAAAATGAATCCGGCGCGCACGCGGCACAAAACCGGCAAGAATCCGCCAAGCAGTTGCAATTTAATTGTATCCGCGTCGATCTTGTGGTGCACGATGGCCAGCGCGCGCGACGGCAATTCGGCCAACGGATCGGTGCCGCCGCCGAGTTGGGTCGTGTGGTCCATGATTTCCACGCGCCAGTCAGGGTCCAGGCGGGCCTGCAACGCGTCGGCGATGGTGCGCGCGGCGTGGTCGACCGCCGCCAAGGACAAATGAACCGCAGAAATGACAGGCAGTTCTGTGTCTGCGCCGCCGAGCAAATGCAGGCGCAAGACCACTTCAAGCGCAGCCAAGATGGTATTGTCGACCCGCAAAGCCCGCGCCAGCGGTTTTTCTGCAAGCTTGCGAATAAATGCCCTTTTGCCGACGATGATGCCGGCTTGCGGGCCGCCTAGCCACTTGTCACCTGAAAAAGTCACCAGATCGGCACCGGCGGCCAGCACTTGCTGCACTGTCGGTTCCCTTGTGCTAATGGGCAGTTCGCCCAGCGCCCCTGAGCCGAGATCGACAATTAGAGGCAAATGATGGGCTTGCGCCAGTTGCGCCAGATCGGCCAAAGGCGGCGTGGCGACAAAGCCGATCTGGGCAAAATTGGAGCGGTGCACCTGCAACACTGCGGCAACCGCGCGGTCTTTGGCCGGTTTAGCCAACGCTTTTGCGTAGTCGCGCAGGTGAGTGCGGTTGGTCGTGCCGACTTCAATCAATTCGCAGCCGGCGGCGGCCATGATTTCTGGAATACGAAAACCACCCCCAATTTCAACCAGTTCACCGCGAGACACCACTACGCGTTGCCCAAGGGCCAACCCATGCAAAGCCAGCAAGATCGCCGCCGCACCGTTGTTGACCACCAACGCGTCCTCCGCACCGGTCAGCCATTGCAGCAGCGGTCGCAGGTGATCGTGGCGCGAAGTGCGCTGGCCATTTTCTAGTGAAAACTCAAGGTTACAGTAGCCGCGCGACGTGTCGGCGATGGCGTCCAACGCGGCTTGCGGCAAAGGCGACCTACCGGCATTGGTGTGCAGCAACACCCCTGACCCATTCAAAATGCGCCGCAACCTCGGCCCCGCGGCCGCCGCCGCGTCGATGTGAAGTTTGTGCTCAACGGCGCGCTCCACTTGCTCGACAGTGGTCAACCGGCCGTCGAGCGCCTGCGCGCGCACCTGTTCCAGCGCGTTTCTGGCGATGATGCTTTGCAAGTGCGGCGGAAAATCGCGCAAAATCGCATATTTCTTTAATTTATCCACCGACGGCAGGCTGCGCAGCAATGACATTTAATCTCCTTGTCGGCTAAGCAAGACGGCACCCGTCACAACGTCGATGATGGGAATCGCCGTTTCGCAGTGCGCTGCCACAAAATCGCGCAGCGTGTGTTGCATGGCAACGGCATCCAAGTCGACCCCGCCCGGATGATAGGGATTGGTCGTGATCGCCAGCAGTGGCAAAGCCTTTTGGGCGACGATCGCAATGTTGCGGCGCTGCAATACCTGGCGTCCCAGGGTGGTCAACAGCACATGCCCTTGCGTTTTCACGACAATAAATGCTGTATGTTTAGGCAGTTGATCGATCAGGTCGTCGCTGAGCGCGCCTTGGATCGGATGCGCAATTGGGTCAGTCACTTGAGGCGTCAGCAGCGCCAACAAGGTAAGCGATGCGCGATCAACCACTTGCTGCGGGGTATCGCCGAGTACGGCACCCACAGCCAACACCAAGCCGTCGGCGATATCCGGGTGTGCCGCCGCCTGACGGTGGTAAGCCCCGTCGATCAAAACCCGTTGGGCACCGCACTGCTGCAACAGCGCAATCGCGCTGCGCAAATGCCCACGGTGCGGCACGCCGCACAATTGCGCGCCGCCTGGTCCGCGGGCCTCCGCGATCAGCGTTGGCCCAAGCGCACTGCCAAAATCGTTTTGAGCGATCGGACGCAAAAACCCATTTGCTGCACGGACAACGGCATCGGCCGTGACCACAAGCGTGCCGCGTTCAACGGCAACTTGCGGCTTGGCGATGTCCATCCAAGCATCCACTGCCTCGCCATCGACGCCGACGCTGACCAAGCCCATGCGCCAGCCCTGCTGCACACCCGCTGCGTGCAACGTGTTGAGTGTCGTTGTTTTTCCCGCATTCTTGCTGGCGCCGATGACGGCGACCCGCGCCATGTCTGGCCACCAAACCGCGTGGCGCAGCGCATCGATGCCCAGTTGGCTGGGCTGCGCGAGGGGAATTTTGCTATGAATATTAGCGATTTTATTAGACATTTGCGTCACTTCACCCGGGACAATGGCGCAAAAATTTCTTCCGCGCTACATTGGCCGCGGACGCAAACTGTGCGGCTAGCTGCGCGTCTTGTCCACGTCTGACGGGAAATTTATGAAATGATTAGCGATTTCTTACGCCTTTACGTCCGTCGCTACACTGCAACGTACGCGCTGGGCATCGCGTTTTTGATCGCGACCAACTGGTTGACCGTCAAGATCCCTCAGCTGCTCAAGCACGTTTTTGATGAACTCGCGGGCCAGCGTCGCCTAGATGTGGTGCACGAATACGCTTTTTGGATCGCGTTGTGCGCCGTTGTCGTGATCGTCGTGCGCACGTTGTCGCGCATCGCGTTTTTCAATCCGGGGCGCACCATTGAATTCCGTATTCGCAATGACATGTTACAGCGCCTGCTGGCGATGTCGCCGGCCTTTTTTCGCAACTGGAAAATCGGCGACATCATGGCGCGAGCGAGCGACGACGCGACTTTTGTCCGCGCTTTGGTCGGCTTCACCAGCGTGATGCTCATCAACACCGTGCTGGCCGCGCTGATGTCTTTGTATCAAATGTGGCGTACGGACGCATGGTTAACCCTGTACTGCGTCGTGCCCTTGGCGCTTTCTGTGCTCGCGATGCGTTTTGGCGTGACCTTCACCATGACCATGATGCGCCAAGCGCAGAAGTCTCTGGGTACATTGAGCAATACCGTGCTTGAGACCTACAAGGGCATTGCGGTGGTGCAAGGTGCCGCAGCGGAGGAGGCCTTTCTCAAGCGTTTTGACCGCGACAACGACGAGTTTACCGCCCTTGCGCTGCGCGGCATGGGCGTACGCACGATTTTGATGCCGGTCGTGGGCGTGGTCGGCAACGTGTGCATTTTCTTGCTGTTGTTCGTCGGCGGTGAGCACGTCAAGCAAGGCACGATGACCGTCGGCGATTTGGCGGCTTACGCTAGTTATGTCGCGGTGTTGGTGGGCGCGCTCGTCGGCGTCGGCTGGGTGGTGGGTGTGCTGCAACGCGGTTCGGTGTCGCTGCGTCGCGTGTGGGATGTGATTGAAATCAAGCCAGATCTGCCCTTGGGCGATCAACCTTTGCCGCAAACCACGGGCGGCGTCGATTTGCGCATCGATCACTTGACTTGGCGCCATCCGGACGCTGAACTGACCCAATTGCCGGCCATCAACGACGTGTCGTTGCACGTAAAACCAGGGAAAATTTTAGGCATTTACGGCACGGTCGCCAGCGGCAAATCGACCCTCGTGTCGATCATCAGCCGTTTGGCCGTGCCACCTCGCGGTGCCGTCTTTATCGACGGCGTGGATTTGCTGGATGTCCGTTCAGCCGATTTGCGCAGAGATGTCGCAGTTGTACCGCAAGATGCGTTTCTGTTTTCGCGTTCGATCAAAGACAACGTCGCCTTCATCGCCCGTTCCGAAGAAGCCGACATGGCCGCCGTCGATCGCGCGGTCCTGAATGCGGCGCTTGCGCCTGAAATTGCTAGATTTCCTGAAGGTTTGAACACCACGGTGGGTGAACGCGGCCAAACCCTTTCCGGCGGCCAGCGCCAGCGCGTGCAACTGGCGCGGGCGTTTTACCGCGGCTATCGTCTGTTGATTTTGGACGATGTGCTGTCGGCCGTCGATCACGACACGGAAGCGCGGCTGCTGGAAGTGTTGCAGCGCCAAATCGCCGAGACAGGCACCAGCGCCATCATCATATCGCATCGACTTTCAGCACTTGCGCGAGCCGATCAGATCGTCGTGCTCGATGACGGCCGGATTATCGAACAAGGCACGCACAGTGAATTGCTCGCCAACGACGCGACTTACGCCCATATTTGGCAAAATCAACGCGATCATGCCGATGATCCGGTCGATCCCGCTGTTGTGGCACAAGTTGCGGCTTGACGCGCGGCCCTTTACCATCGCGCGTCTTGGTAGCCATTTGGAGTCAGCATGAACCGCAATATCTTTCGCGCCTATGACATCCGCGGCTTGGCCGATCGCGACCTGCCCGACGATGTGGCCTTGGCCATCGGCCGCGCGATTGGCAGTGAAATCATCGATCGCGGCGTCAAACCGGTGTTGGCTGTCGGCCGCGATGCGCGGTTGTCGAGCCCACGCCTGCGCGACGCGTTGGTCGCAGGCCTGACGAGTTGCGGCGTTTCTGTTGTAGACGTCGGCATTTGTGCAACACCGATGCTGTATTTTGCCGCGTTTACCTTGGACGTCGGCGGCGGCGTCATGGTGACTGGCAGCCACAACCCCGCGGGCGACAATGGTTTTAAGATCACGGTCGCCAAAGCCAGCATGCATGGTGAAGAAATCACGGCACTGTGCGAACGCATCGACCGCAATGATTTCCGCAACGGCAATGGCAGTGTCAGTTTCGCTGACATTCACATACCTTACGCCGATTGGTTGGTCAGCCATATTGAACTCGGCCCGCGCAAAATCAAGGTCGTGATCGACTGCGGCAACGGCCCCACTGGCCCGGTTTCGCCCGGGATCATTGAACGTTTGGGCTGTGAAGTCATTGGCTTATTTACAGAACCGGACGGACGCTTTCCCAATCACCACCCCGATCCGACTGTGGAAGCCAATCTTTTGGACCTCCAGAACGCCGTTGCCTTGCACAAAGCCGACTTGGGCATCGCTTACGACGGCGACGGCGATCGCATCGGCGTCATCGATGAAAAGGGCGGCATTTTATGGGGCGATAAATTGATGGTGATCTTGTCGCGGGCGCTGCTAAAAGTGGTGCCCGGCGCGGCGATCGTCGGTGAGGTCAAGTGCAGCCAGACTTTGTTTGACGACATTGCGCTGCACGGCGGCAAACCGGTGATGTCCAAGGTCGGGCATTCCTTGATCAAAGATCGGATGAAGCAGGAGCAGGCGGAACTCGGCGGTGAAATGAGCGGGCATATTTTTTACAAGCACCGCTATTTTGGCTACGACGATGCGACGTACACGACCTGTCGCCTCCTTGAAATTGTTTCCAATACGTCGGCGCAGGTGTCTACTTTTCTCGCCGATCTGCCGCCCACTTTCGCCACCGCCGAAATGCGCCTGCACTGCCCCGATGAAGTCAAATTCGCCGTTGTCGCCGCTGTCGCCGCCAAATACACGGCCACGCACGACGTGATCGCAATCGACGGCGTGCGCGTCAAATTCAGCGATGGCTGGGGCCTGGTGCGCGCGTCCAACACCGGCGCGGTGCTCGTCATGCGCTGCGAAGCCCAGACCCCCGCAGGCCGCGACCGCATCCAATCAGAGTTGACCAGCGCGATTGAAGCGGCAAGCGGTCAACCGGTCGTCAGCGGCGGCCATTGATGAACACTCTGCCGAACACATCGGAATTGCAGGTGATAGACCCGCCGCAATTCGATGAGGCGGCGATGGCCAAGATCGCCCACCTCGCGCGCATCCGCCTGCAACCGGCGGAAATGCAACAGCTAGGCCGCGACTTGGCAAAAATTGTGCACTATGTCGCCGAATTGAGTGCAGTCGATACCAAAGGCGTCGCGCCGATGATTCACCCGGGCGACGCGCACATGCGCCTGAGCGACGATTCTATGCGCGACGACGTCGTGCAGGCCGCGCTGGGCGCCGAAACCGCCTTGCGTAACGCGCCGCAACAGCAAGATGGCTGCTTTGTCGTGCCGCGCGTGGTCGGTTGACCGACCATGCATGTTCGGCAAGCAATTGAAATGGATGTAGATCTTGGCGGATTGGCCAGTCGCTTTATCAGCAGCAATCCCACACAGTTGCTGGCGGTACAGTTTCAATGGCTGGGTCAAGCGCAGACGACCGTTGGTCAAGTCCAATTTGGGCAACAATCCCAAGGACTACCTGGTTTTGTCCATGGCGGCGCTCTGGCGACGATTGCCGACGAGGCCATGGGCATTGCCTGCTGGATGAGCGGCTACTGTGCGCCCGGTGCCAAAATTACTAGCGATTTCATCAATCCGGTGCGCATCGGTGAAGCCTGCGAAGTGCGGGCGTGGCTAAAAAGTGTCGATGGCCGCAAATTGCACTGCGCTGCCAGCATCAAACGCGGCGAAGTCGAAGTCTACCGCGCTCAAGGGTTGTTTGTGGCGATAGAACCGTCCGATTTACAAGCGTTTAGCCACTGGCCGGGCGTGGAACGTTTTTTGCCCGTTGGCTAAGCTGGGCACGGCCCGCCATTTGCCGTCGACTTTTGCGCGGCGGCCATCGGCTGAAAATTCAAGGGCCATGGGCAGATCGCGCTCGCACGGCAGATCGCCTTTCTCCTTGGGCCAGCGCTTGATCGCCCACACCAGCCGCGGCTCACCGTCGACAACACGGTAGATATCCTGCTCATTGTGGGCGATCAGACCGTCATTGGCCTTGCGCAACCAAAGTGAGCGGTCTGGGGCGACCGTTGCGGCGGTGAAACCGGCATAGACTGTCGGCGAAGCAGCTTCGGGCAAAGAAGCCACATAAACGGCGGCATTGTCGTGCCAAATGATCTGATCGCCGCGCACCTGAACTTCAATCGGCCATTCTTCAGCCAACAAAAAGCGCTGGCCAGCGGGACCTAGCAGCCACGTCGCTTCATGAAAACAATCGACTTGCACCAACGGCACGCGCAAGACCTGCCAACCCGCATCGCCCAAGGCTGGCGTCGGATGCAAAGAATCCGGCATGAGGAATTGCCGAGGAATCAAGCCGACTTCATTGCCGACCTGCACGCAAGCCAGCAGTTCGTTTTGCAGGGATTCCGGCACTTGTGTACATGGCTTTTGGGCGCCGTAGTTTCCAAGGCGCGGCAACCATTGCACTTGTGCGCCGTGGTTGAGCCAAATGACCCGCGCATCGGGCAAGACGACCGGTGTCGATGTCAGGCGTGACTCGACAAGAACCGTTGAAATTGTGGGGATTTCAGGGCCTTCCAAGCCAAAAATTTCGCGTTCAGGCGCGGGCTTTATTTTTGGACGCGCAGTTGCATACGCGGGCAAGGCCACGGCGACAAGCAGCGGTGCGATTTTGAAAAAATCTAGCACTATCTGGCCTTTGAGCGGCATCCGCAAGCGCGATCCGCCGTTACGGATTGGTTGCACTCGCCGCCGAGGGTAACACAAGCGGATTGCCGCGAACAATCAAACCTTGACCGGGCGTAAATTGCGAGACTTTGTTGCCAGCGAACCAAAACATGATGTTGTCGGCGCCGTGGTCTTGGCATTCGTCGACGCTTAACACGTTGTCTCCATTGATATCTTGTGCAGCCCCGCACTGCGGCGTGTCGTCAATCGGGTCGTGCGGGTTGCCGGTCGCTTCACTTGGATGCCAAAGGCCCATGAAGTGCCCAATTTCATGCGCGAGCACGCGCCCGAGCAGTTGCCCGTTGTCGCCCATCGCCCCCAACGCGACGACGACACCCGAACGGGCAATGCCGTGGTAAAACGCGGGGCCTGGGATGCCTCCGGCGATGCCGCCGACAATGCCCTTGCCCTCCATGCCGCCGCCGATGATTTGACTGACAAAAAATACGTCGACTACGGCGCTGCCTCCTGCCGATTTGGCTTCGGCAAACAACAAGTCCATGTCGCTTGCGCCTGTCGTCGTCGTGTCATCCGGCAGCGTGATGACCGTATGGCCCGGTGCGGTTTGGCGCAGGTCGACGACTTTGACCACGATGCCCATGGTCGCATACAACATCGCAATTTCCTTTAGCATACCTACAATACGCGGATCGGCCAGCGCCGTGTTCTGATCGAGTTTACCGGCCCCCGTGAGCCAAAAACGCAAGTGCAACTCACCGGTACTGGGCAATTTTCCGTCGATCGTTGTCTTAATGAAAACCACGGTTTCTTCCACAACGCCTTTGGCCAACACCGGTGCAAAAGTGCTGCCGAGCAATTGCCAAACAAACGCGCAACTGCCCAAATTCCATTGGCCACCGGTGACTTTAAGGCCACTTGTCGACGGGATCAGCGCAGCACCGACGCCGGGAGAAAAGCCCAAGCGATTGACGCAGGTGATGCACAGCGCGTCGACGCATTTGTCTTTGGCCCATAAGTCGCCAGAAGGTGTAACGATTTTTCCAAGACCGTAAAAATTTGGGTGCACGCCAATGACGACGCCCAGGAAACTCACCGTGCCGACCGGCATTTTCACCAACAAATTTGGGCTTTTGCCTTGATCGGAGAACTTGGCAGCGGTCAAGCCCTGCGCCGTAACACCTGGCGGCAGGTCGCCCGGAACGGTAGCGGGCATCGGCAGTTCGGCGGGGACATCGGGCACAATATCGGGTTTGGGCGGCACGTCAGGTGCGACATCGGCGCCGACTTCAGCCCCGCCGTCATTGATGTTGACCTCAGCTACGTCAATGCCGCAAGCAGAACCTGCACAAACATCAACACTTGTCGCCAAATCGGCTTCAGCATCGCCTGCGGGAGCAGCTGCGGGTGGCGAACAGGCTGTCGCGGCCCAAAGCCCCAAAATTAGTGACATTTTTTGCAATAGGTTCATCAATCGCCTCCTTCAATGGGCGGCAAATCGGTGTTGCCTTCGTTTTCGACCGGTAAACTTAACAATTCTCTGGCGTAACGTTGCTCAGCCGGTGAACCGCGCCAATACATTTCCAGCAGCGCATCGACTTGGGCGGCGCGGGCCAAGCTGGTTTGGCCGCCGCCGTCCAGACACGCCGGTCGATCGCCCATCGGGCAAGCGATGCGCAAGTGAAAATGATCCGCATGTGGACTGGAATCGCGCGGTTGCACAAGTACGCGCATTGCGCGCTGGCGCAAACTTGCGGGCTCGCCTTGGCGCAACGCGTAGTCGAGCAAGCGGTTGCGCAGCGGGACCGAGACAAAAATCCATTGCACAAC